>MTMJ01000032.1 GCA_002010045.1 Archaeoglobus sp. JdFR-22
ATGATCTCTGGAAGGCCTTTCCAGTATCTCTCTATCTCGTATTTGTATATTCCGGGGTCGTAACCAAGGGGAACGGAGTTGTCGATGTAAGGGATTGCTCTGATTGTGATTGCTAAAATAATGGGCATGAGGATCAGAAGGCAAATATTCTTCCTTTTCTTTATCCTATCATCTACATCCCTTAAAATAATGGCACTCACGACCCCAAAGAATATGGCGAAATATTCGAACTGGAATAGTCTGGGAGATACAAAGCGGACAATGATACTGAAAACTAATATTAAAAAGAGAAAAAGGAGTGCAAATAGTATAATCTTCTCTAATCTTGAATATTTCGTTTCTTCAACCATAAGGATGCAATCCTTTCCCCATATCTTAATTTAATAACTGGAATCAAAATTAGTAAAACAATCACGATAGTAACATTAACAAAAGTAACACCGACTCTGAACACATAATTCAACCAGAACATCGCCAATGGCACAAGAGCTATACTCAACCCGAACGATAGGGCTATTCTCTCCACCCAATCTATCTCATTCTGTTTAAAGAAAAGATATGACCATGCCAGTCCCGGAATAAACAGAACAAAAGCTCCTCCAGATACCAATCTGACCACTTCAACGGCATCCATAAACTCACCCTTAGAATAAATAGCATAAATTCTTAATAAGCTTTCTTCTATTCAGAAATTTGATTATTATGATTATCTTTCTCTTCTCTCAATAGAATTTATAAAGTCAGTCATTACCACCCTATTGTTCCACAATCGATACTCCATTCTTTCTTACTTTGACTGCGTTCTCTACCATCTCTTCGAAAGTGGCATCATGGCTGATAACCACTATCTGCTCGAATCCTTCAATTCTTGAAAGCTGGGATGCAAGATTTCTCCTCCTCACATCATCCATGTTCTGTGTTGGTTCATCAAAGAATACGATTCCTGCGTTAGACGTTGTCTTCAGTAAGGCAAGTCTTATGGAGAGGGCAGCACACATCTGTTCGCCACCACTCATCTGTGCAAATTCGATATCTCTCCCCCTGTACTTTGCTTTAATCCCGAAATCCTCTGTCCAGTAAAGCTCCCATCCATAATCATCCATCAGCTCGCAGAATATTCTGTTAGCCTGAAGAGAAACAGCATCAACAAAAGCCCTGATAATCTCAGGAATTGCAAGTTTGAAAATCTCTCTCAATCTCTTGATAAAATCATATTTCTCTTCGAGTATTTTCATTGCCTTTTTAGCATGACCAAGTTCATTCTCCTTCTCAATAAGTATCTCAATTTCACTCCTGACCTCTTCGATTCCAGAGGCAATATTTTGAAGTTTACCTTCAAGTTCCCCTTTTTTCTTGACAAGGTTTGTCAGTTCTTCCTTTAGCTTTAAATGTTCTTCAGGACTGTAAACGCCGCTTAAATAATCAATCCGGGATTTAAGTTCTGATAACCGCACATCAGCTTCATTCCTTGCCCCATCAAGTTCTCTCAATCGATTTGTTATCTCCTCAAGTCTGGAAAATTTCTCTTTTAGCTGTATATACCTCTGAAAACTTTTGGAGTTCTCTTCCCTTATTTTAAGAAATTCAGCAATTTTGTCCTTTAGTTCCTTTAGTTCTGCCTCAATTTTCTTAAGTTCTGCTGTCTCTGAGGAGATTTTATCTCTCTTAACTTTCAGCATTTTCAGATTATTTTCTATGGATTTTTTACGGGATATCTCAGCCTTTAAGCCAGCCAGTTTCTCATATGAGCCGCTTACTGAACCAAGTTCCTCTTCAATTCTATTTTTTTGCTCAACAAGTGATTTTAACCCTGAAATTTTATTATTTATCTCACTCAGAAGAACCTCTTTCTCTTTTATCTCATTTACCACATCATCTCTGGACATTACTTCACCTTCAAGTTTATTGATTTCCGCATCAAGCTTCTTTCCCTCTTCATACATCTTCTCAAGCTTTTTTGACTTCTCTTCCACTTCAATAAACTTATTTTTGAGAAAATCAAGCTCCTCTTTCTTCAACTCCCTCACTGACTCTATTTTACTGCAATCCTCTTTCAGAATAGGACATATGCTGTCTTTAAGTCTCTCATAGTTTTCTCTCTCAATGGATATCTTCGCTTTCAGACTGGCTTTATATGACATGAGAGAATCTCTTTTCTCAATCATGGGTTTGATTTCAATCAATTTCTGCTTCAGGATGGTCAATCTTACTTCGTTCTCTTCTATCTTCTTCAATATTTCCTTTCTTGAGGATATTTCCTTCTCAACAACTCTCGATTGCTGTTCGAGTGTTTTTAGATTCTCTTCAGCTGATTTTATCCTGTTTAATGCCTCATTTAACTTCTTCTCTTTCTCAGCCAGTGGTAATGTCGTTGCCATCTCTTTTTCCTTTTCTGCAATTTCTTCGAGCTTCTTCTGCAGCATTTCAATCTCGAGAGAAATTTTCTCAACTTCAAGACTCAATTCATTCAATTTCCTCAACCTTTCTTCGAGTTCGGATTTTTGAGGTTCAAGCCTTGAGATTTCTTTTTCTGCATGGACATACTCTTTATAGGCTGTCTCAAGCATCTCAACCTCTTTTCCCGCCGCCTGAATCTCTTTTAAAATTCTCCTGTGCCTCTCAATCTCTTTTTTAACATTCTCAATTTCGGAATTTTTCTGTTTTATCTCAACTTTAAGGGTGTTTAACTCTGACTGGATTTTATCGAATCTCTCGACCCTTTCTTTAACCTTATTTACCTCAATCTTTTTTAGCTGGTCTTCGATATCTTTTTTCTGCTTCTGCAAACCATCGAGCTTTACTGATAGTTTATCCTTGTATTCTGTTTCCTTGGACAGGATGGCAATCTTTTTCTCGGCATCTATAATTTTTTGATTGATGTAGTTCTCATATTCTCTGCTTCTCTCAAATGCTTTTTTATAACCCTCTACACCAAGAATCGGTGAAAATATCCTGTCTCTGACACTCGGAACTTCAAGGAATTGAGAAGCCATTCTCCCCTGAGAGACTCCAATTACGTTCTCGAAGAATACTGCTGGCTCTATTTCCAGACTGAGATTCTCTTCAACCCATTCAATTACTTCAGATGTTCCTTCAGCCACTCTACCTGTTTCGGGATCATTTACATAGTACTCCAGTGTTCCATTGGTTGAAATCTTTCTGACTATCTCGTATATTCTCTCATCCCCCCCGGTAATCTTAAGATAAATTTCTCCTCTCTTTTCCCCTCTCCTCAGGAAATCACTGATTTTGTACTGCAGGGTGTTAAAAAGAGCAAATCCAATTGCCTCAAGAATCGTTGTTTTTCCAGCTCCATTCTCACCGATGATAGCATTCAATCCGGGGGAGAATCTGATTTTCTGATTTGAATAACTTTTGACATTGGTAAGCTTAACTTCGAGTATCATGACCTATCGCTTTCCTCCAGTCCCACTCATCCTCATCTGCCTGCCCTTTGAAATCATCGGTTAAGACGTGATTGCTTTCTTCCTCATCCACAGTATCATCTTTGCCAGTATCCTGCTTTTGCACTTCAGAAACTTCTCCATCTAACTTCATTTCAGCAGTTGATCCGCCTTTAAGAATTGATTCAATGAATTCATCCACTGAATTAAGATTGAAGGAGGATGAAAAGATGTTCTTCAGGCGAAGAACCTCATCTGCAAAATTCTCATAATTGAAGCTCTTCAACAATTGCTCAATTACCTCTTTTTCAAGAGATTCCTTTCCCGGAACAGTTGGTCTGTAAAAATCTTCGGTTTCATATTTTAATCTTACGATAAGGGGCTTAAACTCATTCACAACTCTCTCCACGTCTTCAGCTTTGATTCCAAACTGCTTTTTAGATTGTATATGAATATGGACAACTGAATTCTCGATATTCTTCGCTTTAAGGTCTTTATCAAGGTGATTCAGAAATCTCTCGTCTTTTATCTTATATGAGAGTGATAGAAACATCCTTCGTGAAAAACCTCCAATCAGCTCGTACTTCAACCCCTCACCATACTGGACATAAAAAACTCCCTTATCAAAGTCTTTTTCTGTTATATCACATATCTCAAGACTTCCCGGATTGAAAACAAAGTCTCCTTCTACGTAGCTCTTATGAATGTGGCCCAGAGCCACGTAATCTACTTTATCTCTAAAGTTGTGTATTATGGAGGATGGAATGCAACCATATATGTTCAGATAACCCTCTACACCGGCATGGGCTGTGAATACAGTAAATCCCTTCTTCTTGATCTTCTTTCTGTAATCTTCCATTATTTTGCCTGTAAGAGAGCCGTAGTATTTCATTCCATATATTCTTGCCCCTTCCAGGTCTATGTAGGCGCCACTGCCTCCATCCCATTCGTTGAGTTCAAGCCTATCTTCAAAGGAAGGCTTCAGATTGATTATAAGGTCATTCTTTGCGAGATAATCCATCCATGAAAAACTATCTTTGAAATAAGTGGAATCGTGATTACCTTCAACAGCTATAACCGGGATTTCAGCTTTTTTTGCAATCTCAAGTACCTTTGTTGCCTGTGTGAGGGTTAGGGGGTCCATCTCGCTCCTTTTATGGAACAAATCACCTGCAATTATGATGAAGTCAACCCTCTTCTCAACTGCATAATTCATTGCATCATAGAAAGCCTGAGCAAAATCAATCAGTCTTGCTTCACTCCCATACTGTCTGTATCCCAAATGGATATCTGCCATGTGGATGAATTTTATCATGTCTTATCCCACTGTATTTTTTGGGACTATACAACCTTCTTTTTATATTCTTATGGTATTAGCCCCAATTCTTTTTCAATCTGGTAGATGTTTCTTTTCGATAAATATAGACTTTGAATCTTTTCAATTTGTCTCCAATTTTTCTCTGATCCTGGTACTATCCAAAAGTTTCTCATTTATCAATCCTCTTTTAGTTAATTGCCATAGGCATGCATTAGATTTTACTCAGAGTATAATCTATTATGTAATTATCCAAATAATCAAATTCCTCGATTGATAGTAATTTATAAAATGTCTCTCCTGGATACATCGAATTTTCTTGATCTATCTGTTCTTTCACTGTTTTCTCAGCCTCATGGTAATTTTTACAAACGAGTAAATGAGTATTCAAAAAACTATATTCACCACATATTATTTCGATGCTTGCTTTGAATATCTTCATAATATTCTCTCAAATTGATTTTTCTCAAAATATCTTCTTAAAAACATCTCTACTAGCTGAGGAATAAATTTACCAAGATATGGATGCAAACGATGAACGTGTTTCGTTCTATTTTTTTCTCTCACGCCAATAAACGTCAAATCATTTCCCAATACTTCAATATTCTTCTGTGTGTTTACTGTCTTCTCTATGAGTTTGGTATCAATTCCAAACTTCTTAGCTGCTTTTTTATTTATTTCAAGCATATTCCTCAATCCACATTTCGATATTAAAGATTTTGTAAATCCATTTAACATTATTCTGCGAAATGTCAGTATCTAATTCCTATTGTTTGTAACCCTGACCCTTCTATTTAGTTTTCGTTTAGCCTGAAAGTAAACAAAACAGGCAAAAAGAGAAAAACAATACCATACAGTAATAACCGGATAAACAGAAAGATTATTATACGCAATATTCTAAGCCAGAACGATGCCTGCAGTTGGTGATTTGTCTGAAAGAGAGCCAGTAGCTTTGCCTGCTTCTGAGCCTGTTGTTTATATTGATGGTGAGTTTTATCCAGAAAGTGAGGCAAAAATCAGTGTTTTCGACCACGGATTCCTCTATGGGGATGGTATCTTTGAGGGTATAAGGGCATACAATGGTAAAGTCTTCAAACTCAAAGAACACATAGACAGACTTTATGACTGTGCAAAGGTTATAGACCTCAGAATTCCAACATCAAAGGGGGAACTTCAGGAGATTATTCTCGAGACTTTAAGAAGAAACGGGTTGAGGGATGCTTATATCAGACCCATTGTGACTAGGGGTATTGGTGACCTTGGTCTCGACCCGAGAAAGTGTCCGAAACCGTCAATTATTGTCATAACAAAAGAGTGGGGAAAGCTGTACGGCGACCTTTATGAAAAAGGTTTAAAGGCTGTTACCGTTACGATAAGACGTAATGCTATTGACTCTTTACCACCGAATGTCAAGTCCATGAATTATCTGAACAACATCTTTGCCAAGATTGAGGCGAACGCAAAGGGAGGGGATGAGGCAATATTCCTCGACCACAATGGATACATCTCAGAAGGAAGTGGTGATAATATTTTTGTTGTGAAAAACGGACAGGTTTTCACTCCACCCACCCTGAATAATCTCAGAGGAATTACCCGTGCGGTTGCAATTGAGATAATCAATAAGCTGGATATTCCGTTTCAGGAAATCAACCTGGGATTATTTGACCTCTACTCTGCAGATGAGATTTTTGTAACAGGCACAGCAGCAGAAATAGCACCAATAACCTTTATAGATGGAAGACCTGTCGATGATGGTACCCCCGGTAGAATAACCAGAATGCTTATGGATGATTTCAGAAAAGCCACAGAAGAAGGAACTCCAGTATACCCTGATTGAGGGTTGTGTATGGCAATAGTTTCAATAGTTGTTGAGTTAAAGGATCAACCGGGACAGCTTCTCCGAGCACTTGAACCCATCTCCCGCTATGGTGGGAATATTCTTGGCATCCTTCATCAGAGGGAGAAAATGACTCCTTTGAAGATAATACCTGTTGAAATATCCATCAAAATCGACGAAAACAGGGTAGAGGATATGATTAATGCAATTAAAGAGAACGGAGTAAATGTGAGAAGCTATAATGAAATAAGGCTTGTTGCGACAACCTCAGCCCTCCTTGTTGGACATATTATCCACACTGATTTGAGTGATACGGTCAGAAAAATCGATAAAACGGGATATGCGGAGGTTATAGATATGCACATAAACATGCCACAGCTCAATGAACCTTCAACAGCGATGATAACAATCTCTGCAACTGGAAAAGAGAAATTGCAGGATGCGATGAAACTCCTGAATGAGGTATGCAGAAACAAAGATATTCTTGTTATAGAGCCTCTGAATGAGGAATACTGAATGTTTCATGTAAAGTTTATGATTGATATAAGGGGAGTCTTTAAGGAGTGATAACTGTGATTAAAATAGCGATAATTGGATTTGGAGTTATCGGGAGAGGAGTAGCTGAAGTTCTCCTCGAAAAAAAAGAGGAAATTCAGAATCGAATTGGGGAATACAGTATTGTTGCTGTCTGTGAAAAAGATGGAGTAGCCTACAATCCTGATGGGCTGGGATGGGAAGTCCTTAAAATGAAAGGGGGAGATTTCTCCGAAGGCAGCACAGTGGATATTATTGAAACAGCAGAATTTGATGTCGCAATTGAAGTAACACCCACAGATATAAAGAAAGGTGAACCCGGTCTAACGCATATAAGTGAGTGTTTGGAGAAAGGAAGTCATGTTATTACATCAAATAAAGGGCCTCTTGTTGTTGCATATAGCAAACTTCAGGAGCTTGCTGAGAGGAACGAAGTCCAGCTGATGTTTGAGGCAACCGTGGGGGGAGGGATGCCTTTAATCAAGCTTGTGAGAAATGACCTTGCTGGAAACGAGATAGACTCGATAAGAGGTATCCTGAACGGAACATGCAACTACATTCTGTCGAGGATGGAGAGTGAGAAATTAACGTACAATCAGGTTCTAACTGAAGCAAAGGAACTCGGAATTGCTGAGGCAGACCCCACTTACGATGTTGAGGGCATTGATTCTGCTGCTAAGGTTGTGATTATTGCAAATGCACTTCTGAATATGGATATCACATACGATGATGTGGAGATTGAGGGTATTACAGCAATCACTCCCGAAGCATTCGAAGTGGCAATGGAAAGAGATTACACCATAAGGCTGATTGGAGAAGTTAGCAGAGAAACAGGTTCTTTGAAGGTCTCACCCAGATTAATTTCAACACATCATCCTCTTGCCGTAACAGGTACCCTTAATGCTGTTCAAATCCGCACAGACCTTGCAAAGGATATTGTTGTTATTGGAAGAGGGGCAGGTCAGAAAGAGACCTCAAGTGCCATTATCTCTGACCTCATTGAAATATTTAGAAAATAAGTGTGGGACTTCACAATTTTTTAGAGTTTTCTCATTTTATGCCGTATATTTTAAAAAATCTTTATTTATTACACAAAATTTTTAAATTCACACGTTAAAATCAGGGGTATGAGAAATCCCAGAAGGGTTACTATAGCCTTCGACGAAGAAAGTTATGAAATCTTTAACAGGTTAAGATATGAGTTGAAAAAATCCCAGAGTGAGATCGTACGAAATGCTCTCAAGTTTTACTTTGATTATCAGGAATTTGAGAAGTACGATAAAGGTACCATAAAATTTTACGTGGAAATGCTGTCTGAAGGTGAACACATCATACTCGATGTCGATCACTGGATTGCTCTTTTAAAGTTGGTTGAAACGCATCCTGAAAAAGAAAAATTCTTTGAATTGCACAGAGGGGTTGCAAGAAGCCATTCTGAACAGTTCATGGGAAAGCCAGCTGAATATGTACTTCACAGACTTGAGGCATGTAATTTTTTTAGGGTTAATAAAGTAGGAGAGAAAGATTTTACTCTAATTTTTGGCAATGACTTGACAAAAGATTTTATCAGACCCTTTTTAGAGGAGGTTTTTTCAGGATTGGGAATAGAAGTTGAAATAAAGGAGGATTTAACGAAGCTCAGGATTAAACTCTAATTTATTGAATTGATTACAATCTGCGATATTGCACTATCGAGCTTGAAAAATTATATGTACGCCGGGAGAGGGAATTGAACCCCCAGCTGCAGTCAGCTGGACCAACAAACCGAGGNATTTCTGGCGAAATACCTCACTATGGTTTTCAATTTAACAAAAACGCCGGGAGAGGGAATTGAACCCCCGCGTCAACAAGGACACTGGTTTTCCTGACTGCAGTACTCAAGACCAGCGCAGTACCACTCTGCAATCCCGGCTCTTTTCAATATACTCTCACCCATCATAAAAATTTAGCGGAAGACAAAAATATGCGGAATCAGACTAACTCCATGTTCATTGTTTTCAGATGCCGAAAGTGTGGCAGGTATCTTTATGCTGGAAAAGACGTTAAAACGAGGCAATGCACGTGCGGACACAGAAATAACCTTCGAAAAGTTAGAATAGTGGCAAGAGCTAAGAACGAGGTGGAAGCATCGGAAATTGTAAGAAAAATGCAGGGAAGTGGAACAGGATTCAGGTCTCTTGCTTAGACTACTCAGAGAATTGAAGTACAGTTCCCGTTTTTCTTGCCCTTTTCATTGCCTGTATGTAAATAAAAGAGCCTATAATCAGGTACAGAACATTGAGACCATATCCGAGAATCAGGGAATAATCCATTGAGGGATGAAAGCCGTAAAAGCTTCTGAAAAACTCGAGGAAGTGAGTTGCTGGAATGATATACGAGACTACCCTCACCTCTGGAGGGAGTACTGTAACCGGATAATATATGCCGCACAGAAGCATTATTATGGCTGTAAGAGTCCATGCAGCCACTTCTGCCCTGTATCCAAATAGAAGTAGAAGAATACAAGTACTCATTCCGATCAACATGGCATTGATGAATAATCCCATTAAAAACAGGATAAGACCGTAGAGTGGCAATTGCATGAGATTCAGTCCAAATAACAGGTTGCCAGAAATTGCAAGAATCATAAATGCTAAAAAGCCCCTTAGCACTCCAACCATCCACGAACCTGCAACCATGTTAAAAAAAGATGCTGGTGACACAAGAGTGTATTTGATACTTTTACTCCAGATGTCGAACAGAAGAACATACGTAACATCAAGCTGTGCCAATTGCATTATACTTAGAGAGACTGCCCCAATAAGAATAAACGCCAGCAGTTCTTCAGTGAGGTCAAGATAGCTACCCATTAAACCTACAGAGAGCAGGCTGATGAGGGGCCAGAAGAGGGTTTCAAAAATTGTGAAGAAGTTTCTACGAGTAATAATGAAATTCCTGTAGGAGAACGCAATTGTCCTGTAAAACTCACTTCGAAAGTTCGGTAAAGACATCTTCGAGATCAGCCTCCTTTACAATTATATTTTTTATTTTAACAAATTTTGAGACCTCCTTAACAATATCACTGAGTCTCTGTTCGGAATTATCCACAAAAAAAGTGTATCGTTGTCCTTTCTTCTCCCGATAGTGGATACCATCAATGTCCAGTAGAGGGATTTCGCCTTCAGCATCGATAATAATTCTGTCCTTCATTTTGAGCATATTTTTCAGCTTATTCTGATCACCTTCCGCTACTATCTCCCCGTCATTAATAAAAGCAATCCTGTCACAGAGAAACTCTGCCTCTGCCATGTAATGTGTGGTCAGGACTATTGTAATATCTTTTTCTCTCTGCAAATCAAGTATTTTCTTTCTCAGCCTTCTTGCTATATCGGGATCAAGCCCTTTTGTTGGCTCATCAAGGAAAACAAGTAAAGGATTATTTACAAAAGCTCGTGCAAGAGTTACTTTCTGCTTATTTCCAGTCGATAACCTGTTAAACTCCACATTCTGGTGTTCCTCAAGCTCAAAAAACTCTATCAGCTCATCTATGATTCTTTTGTCGTTTATTCCGTATGTGAAGGCGTAATATCGAAGATTTTCCCTCGGTGTCAGGCTCCATATAAGGTTGGGGTTGCCGCTTGTAATATTGATTTTCTCCCTTATTTTTTTAACGTGTTTTTTGGCATCCATTCCGAGAATCTCAATTTCTCCTCTTGCCGGTGTGAGCAACGTCGCCATCAACGAGATGAGCGTTGTCTTCCCCGCCCCATTTGGACCCAGTAAACCATAAATCTGATTTTCCTCAATTTCAAGATTAATTGACCTCAGTGCAAGTTTATTTTCTGAAAATAATGAATTATAAACCATCCAGACATCACTGCATCTTGCTGCAATCACAATCTGCAATTGGAGTCAAAAATATAAATTGATTCCCTATGTTGCTGGAATATTTAATAGAATTAAGAGAAAATTCTAATATCTGAGGTAATACTGAAAAAAGATGAAAGGGGATGTAACAAAAACAAGGACTCTTGCAGGAGTTGTCAGCAAGGAGACAGATATTATAGAAGGAATAGGGTTGATAGACGAAGCAAATGCTTTTATTGGTCTTGCAAAAGTGCATATTGAAGATAAAAAGTCAAAAACGATTCTGAATGAGATTCAATACATGATGTTTGAGGCTGGAGCCGAATTTGCGGGCGGAAATAAATTTCCTGAAAAAAATTATGAAAGAGTTCTGGAAATCATTGGAGGGCTTGAGAAAGAAGTTAAGACACCTGAAAAATTTATAATTCTTGAAGAGAATAAGCAGGCAGCTTTTCTCAGTGTTGCGAGGGCTGTTGTCAGAAGGTGTGAGAGGCATGCTGTGAAATTGTATAAGTTGGATAAACTTTCAGGGACAGTTGTTGAGTGGTTGAACAAAATGAGCTATCTGCTTTACCTTTTAATACTAATTGAAATAAAAGAGGAATCAGAATGAAAGTCGCAATTGCCCAGATTGAGATAACCGAAGACAGGGAGAAAAACCTGAAAAAAGGCTCTAATTTCGTTACTGAAGCTATCAGGCAGGACTCTACTCTGATTGTACTGCCAGAAGTTTTTAATACGGGTTTTTATCCTGAGAACTATGATTCAGTAGAGACTCCCAAAGAGGAGCTTGCGGAAATCATCGAAATAACAGAAAGCAGTGAATCTCTGGTTATTGCAGGAATAACAGAAAAGCAAGATGGTAAGCTCTTCAGCTCTGCCATAATAATAAACGGTGGAGAAATTAAAGGAATTTACAGAAAAACCCGGATTTTTCCACTTACAGATGAAATCAGATACTTCTCGCCGGGTAACGTACTGGAAGTCTATAACACTTCAGCAGGAAAAATCGGGTTGATGATTTGCTATGAAATCAGGTTTCCTGAGATTGCACGAAAGCTCACATTCACGGGCGCTGAAATTCTTGTTATTCCAGCACAGTTTCCATCAGAGAGGATAAATCACTGGATTGCACTACTGAAGGCGAGGGCAATAGAGAACCAGATTTTTGTTATTGGTGCTAACTGCTCCAACTTTGGCAAATCAATGATAGTTGACCCGTGGGGTGAGGTTCTGGCGGAGGCAGAGGCAGAAGAGGGATTGATAACGGCACACATTGATATTGGAAAAATGAAAAAAATCAGAAAGAAGTATCCTTTTCTCGAACTGACAGGAATGGAATGGCAAGAAATCTGCTAAAGAATTATCAATCTACCTGCTCCCTTTTTTAACCGATCCATTACCGCAACTCCCAGGCCTACTTCTTCTATTCCTTCAACGAGAATAACATCAACTTTTTTATCAAGCTCTCTTAAAGCTGAGAAGATGTTTTTTGCAAAAGCCTCTGGAGAATTTAATTCAATTATAACATCTGCATTCAGACCTTCTTTGCACAAGGTGATTAATCCAACAAGTTTCCCCTCATTTCTGTAACCTGATGTGAGTGAAGAGATTCTGTCTTTGACTTGCGTTTTATTTCCAGTCAGGACAATCATTTCAGCGTTTGTGGAATAATGAACATATTTTGAAGAATCCGCTTCTCCAAATTCTACGTCAGTAAGTTTTTCAATCATTTCCGCAGTGATGGGGCCAGGACGCAGTATTTCAGGAGGAGAGGTTGTTGTGTCGATGACAGTTGACTCTAACCCTGTTTCAGTCTCTCCTGCATCAATTATTGCGTCTATTTTACCTCCGAGGTCTTCAATTACGTGTTCAGCAGTTGTTGGACTCGGTTTACCAGCTATATTTGCAGAGGGCCCTACAATAACACCTGCTTTATCAATCAGTGCGAGTGCGACTTTATTATCTGGCATCCTTACTGCAATTTTGTCATAACCTCCTGAAGTCTCAGGAGGCACTATCTCCTTCTTTTTCATGATTACGGCAATAGGACCAGGAAAAAACTCGTGAATAATCTTTTCAGCAACCTCATTTAATTCTGCAACCTCTTCTATGTGCTCCAGATTTGACACGTGGATAATCAGTGGATTATCTGCAGGTCTATTTTTTGCCTCAAAAATTTTTCTCACTGCTTTTGCATTCAATGCATCAGCTCCAAGCCCGTAGACGGTCTCAGTCGGAAAAGCAACAAGTCCACCCCGCCTGATAAAGTTCGCTGCTTGCTCTATCTTATCAGGTTCGGGGCTTTCTGGGTCAACCTTAATTATTATTGTATTCACACCTTAAAGACATTCATGGAGAAACATAATACTTTCTACTTTCTGCTTACAAATTTTATGATAAGCACCCCAACAAGCAGGAGTAGCAAACCAAAGAGTGCGACTTTAAGTAAAAATAACAGGACGAAGCCAAGAATCAGGAATACAATTGCATATTCAGTTAGCTGCCTCACATCCGTTACCTCTTTTTTTACTTCCTTTCAATCTTTTTATATTTGTCGGTAAGTATGTAAGTATCTTCCTATCAAAAACAAAGTATTTTAAATTCTGCAAAGTTTCAGAAGAGCATGGATGCTATCATACTTATGGGGTCAAAATCGGATTTTGATTTTGCCAAAAAGATAGGTGAAACGCTTGGAGACTTTGGCATTGGATTCACGTACAGGATTGCTTCAGCACACAAGACACCGGAAAAAGTGCTTCAGATTCTCAGGGAATACAGTGATGTTGTTTTTATTACAGTTGCAGGGAGGAGTAATGCATTGAGTGGTTTCGTTGATGCCAATACCACCAGTCCAGTTATCGCATGTCCACCGTACAGTTCAAAATTTAGCGGGATGGATATCCTTTCAAGCCTGAGGATGCCTTCAGGCGTATCTCCAATGGTTGTTCTTGAACCGGAGAATGCTGCACTTGCTGCAATTAAAATACTATCAATTAAAGATAGTAAGTTGAAAGAAAAACTTAAGAACTACCAGAGTAAAACAAAGGAGATTTTGGAAAAGGCTGATTCAGAGTTGAGTCAGCAATAGAACTCCACGATGTTGTCGCAAATCTGACATCTCAGCCTCCCCATTTCCCTCCAGAAATAGGCAGAGTTTCCACAATTTGCGCATCTTGCAAGTAATCTCTTTTGCTTTGATTTTGCTTGCATAATAATAGTCATTAAAAGTAGTTAATACCATTTCCTTTATTCACATGGTGATGAGCAGTAACTTTTTACTGAATTCTGAAATCTCATTTGCAGATTATTGATAAAATCAAACACAATTTTTACCTGAAATAGCCGAAAAATTAGACTGTTAAGTCCCCCTGTTCTTTAATCAGGTTAACGATTCCACCTGCCTGAAGAACTTTTATCATTTCTTCGGGCATTGGCTGGGCTCTCATCTCCACACCGTTTGTCAGGTCTTTAACAACTCCTGTTGAAAGGTTGACCTCGAGTTCATCTCCGGGATTGATTTTATCCGTATTCACGATAAGTATTGGCAGTCCGATGTTAATTGAATTTCTGTAAAAAATTCTTGCGAAGGATTTGGCTATTACTGCAGAGACACCTGCTATTTTCAATGCGAGTGGGGCATGCTCTCTGCTACTTCCCATTCCAAAGTTTTTACCCCCCACTACGAAGTCTCCTTTTTTCATTTTTTCTGGAAACTCAGGGTCTGCATCTTCCATGACATGTTTTGCAAGCTCGGACATGTTGCTCCTGAGGTGGTAATACCTGCCGGGTGTGATGTGGTCTGTTGAAATATCATCTCCAAACTTCCATGCTCTTCCTCTGAGAATCATAGACACTACTGGAGAACTGGATATTAAAACATTCTCTTCTGATATTCAAATACCTTCTAATATCCGGATACCTGATTTCGATAATAATTAATAAAACACCATTTAACTGATTTCATGAATGCAAAGCTGTATCTTGACAGAGTTCAAATCGAGAAGTACTCTGAATTCAGGAATAAAAGCGAATTTAAGAGGTATTTTCAGATTATTACTGAGGCTGAATCCGTTCTTCCTGAAATCCCCATTCCTGAGAATCCTGTACCTGTCAATACTGGACTATTCGAAATAAATAATCCTGATAAAAACTCAGCGGTAGTTGTCACTGGAAACAGTCTTTATACTCACGAAATAATTGGGACAGTTCTCAGCATCGCTGAAATATCCTGCTTTCTTGTTTCAATTGACACGGAAGGCTATACTGTGGATATGGCTGTTTATCTGGAGATTTTTCGTGGGAAGAAAGTGGGCGAGATGATTGAGAGTTACAGTGTTGGTGATAAAGTCAATCACAGGACTCTTGTTATCCCCGGCTTTGCTAAAAAATTTAAAGAGGATGTGGAAGAGGAAACAGATTGGAATGTTATTGTGGGACCTGTATGTGCAGTTGAATTGCCAGTTTTTCTTGCAGCACTACGTGACGCCTCTAAATCATCATAAGTCGT
Source organism: Archaeoglobus sp. JdFR-22 (assembly GCA_002010045.1). Classification (GTDB taxonomy): domain Archaea; phylum Halobacteriota; class Archaeoglobi; order Archaeoglobales; family Archaeoglobaceae; genus JdFR-22. The sequence goes on from MTMJ01000032.1 coordinate 15,447, forward strand.
ATTTCATTAGTGACTCGCAGAAAAGTTTATTTTCTATAACTTAAATCCAGCGTGTAGAGGTAGGAGATATGCTCTGGAGAACGGGGTTGATGTTTTTAGCGATTATTTTATTTTATTCATCTACTGGAATCGCTGAAGCTACAGATTCCAGCTCATTCGGAAGCGGAAACATATCGCTCCAGATACTTGATATCAAGGAAGAGACTGACAATACAATAAAGATAGACTATGGAAATGATTTGAGAATAAGAGTAACGTATCCTGTGTCCTCTTCAGGTTATATTGACATTATAGACAGGGATAGTGATGAGATACTGGAAAGATACTCGCTGCTTGAGAATGTTGGAACACAGGAGATTACACTGTCTATTAACACATACCGCCCTGTAACAAATTTCTCAATTAAAGTAGCACTTAGTAGTGGAGAGACATATACTTCGACCGACAAAGTTATTCTTGCAGAGTTTGTTGAACCTGAAATACTGATTTCAATGAAAAACTTCGCATCTGAGATAGCAAAGGGAGATAATTTAGTCATCACCGGGACGATAACAGCAAGCGAGTATATATGGACAGTAAAAGGACCCTATGACATGGATAATTTTTACATTCTCGCATCAAATGTGTATGTGAGCGGAACAATGAGTCCTGTCAACTCCGGAGAGACGGAAGCAACGGTTTCAGTTCCTGATCACAGTATACAGTTAAGGATTCCGACACATGTCATAATTGAATCATGTGGTGGAACAGCGGGAAGCTACACTCTCGAATTATGGAGTTCAGAGCATCCTGACACAGTTGAGGAGATTGATTTTTCGCTTGCGGATGTGTCAGTAGACCTTGTAACTGCCAGAGACGAAATAAGTGCAGGTGAGAAGCTGAAACTTACAGGCACTACAAACGTGGCAAAGACGGGTTGGGATGCAGATAACATCACACTGGGCTTAAATAAGGTAAATATCTATATCTATAGGGGTGATACTCTTCTTGCAAGCTATTCAGCCAACATAAAAGACAATGGCACTTTTGAACATGAAGTGGAATTTTCTCTCTCATGGGATAAAAATGTTGAATACAGAATTATTGCCAATGTTACAACTGGAAGGTATTCGAAAGAGGATATCGAGTTTATAATGGTCAAATCGCCTGAAGTGAAAATTGTGATGGATGACCTGACATACACAAGAGGGGAAGAAATCAGGTTCAGGGGCACATGCAGTCTTGCGGCAGGAAGTTCAGTTTATTTAGAAGATGATGACCTGATCTTTGCTGAGGCACACTCAACAGTAAGTGTGGGGGGTAAGAAGTATGTTGAGGCGCTGGTCGGGGCAGACGGCTCCTGGCAGACCGATGAATTGAGAGTTAAAGAGTCCGCATCCATAGGAGTATATATCGTTCATGCAGTCATCTTCTCCCCCGGTACAACCACAAAAATGGATGAAGACTCGGTAAAAATCAATATAGTGAAGGATGAACTTGATGCAAGCGTGGACAAAACAATCGTGGTGAAGGGAGAGTCGATTACAATAAAAGGAACGACAACCGCTGAGGCAGTCTATGTTTTTTCAAGTGACCCTTCAGCATTTCTCGATGTGAGAGAAAATCCAGCAGAGACGGTCTATGGGATATCAGGCTCGGATATGAGAATATATTCAGAGGATGGAAAATTCACAAAAACAATCAAAGTGAGTGAAGAGGTTGAAGATGGATACTACTTCCTTTACCTGTATGCACCACCGTCTGCTGAGCATATAAACACAGCAGAAGATCCGCAGAAGGTCTTTCTTATCTCCATCACTTCCGGAGCTGTGAATGAAAGTGAAATATTAGAAGAGACGCCTGAGCCTGTGGTGACCGAAGAAGAGACACCTGAAGTTAATGAAACTGCGAAAGAAACCCCAGTTGTGACTGCGACTCAAGAAGAAGTTACAACAACCCCGACACCTGTTGAGACTGTGGTTGAAGAGAAAGAGCCTGAGCAGGTGGTAACAGAATCAACCGGGGAGGAGAAAATAGAGACTCTCAAACCAGAAGATATGACAATTCCGAAGCTTCGGAGAATGCTGCCCGGATTTGAAGTCATTTTATCGATTATTGCATTTCTTGGAGCAGCATTGGTTAACAGAAAATAATTTCATTTTATTCTGCAAAGGCAATTTTAAATGTATACATCAGGCATATTCCGAGAATAAATACTATAAATGATTCAAAAGATTTTTTCAGACTTAATTCTTTATGCAACTCCGGGATGAGATCAGAGCTTGCTATGTACAGAAAGTTACCGGCTGCAAATGGCAGGATGTATATCATCAGATCCTGGCTCTGGAGGAAGAAGTAACCCAGAACTGCACCGAAAACAGCGGTAACTGCAGAAAGAAAGTTAAAAAGTAATGCTTTGGTTTTTGAGAAACCACCATAAACAAGTACTGCAAAATCTCCGAGTTCCTGAGGTATTTCGTGCATTGCAACCGCAAATGTTGTGGCAATTCCCACAGGAAAACCTGTGAGGTATCCTGCTGCGATAATCACACCGTCAATAAAGTTGTGCAGCCCATCTCCCAGCAGGTTCAGATAGGTGAATGCATGGATATCACATTCATGTTCGTGGCAGTGTCTCCACATGAGGACTCTCTCAAGCAGAAAAAATGACGAAAAGCCAACCAGTAAAATTATGAATGCGTTTAAAGGTTCCATTTTCTCCAGCGATTCGGGCATGAGATGTATAAACGAGCCCCCCATCAGAGCGCCTGCAGAGAAAGCGACGAGCAGAATCAACACTCTTTTAAAAATCGAATCTGAAATTGCCAGAGTTATAATACCAATTAACGAGATAATACTCACAAGAACTGCGCTTGCCACTATCAAGAGCAAAACCATGGTGGTAGAGTGATTGAAGTATTATTAAATTTTGTGTTTATTGAAATTTGTATTTCTCTCACTTGCTTGAATTCTATTGAGTTTCCATTGAGATAATATATACAATAATTTTTAAAAATTATTAGAATATTAAAATGACCAAAATTTAACCTTTGCTCTCATATAAAGTGTTTTCGGAAAAAAATTAAATACAAACACATCAGATTGTTTATCACGGGCTGGATTATATGCGTAGAGGGGCTTGAGAAACTGAAATCTTAAAAAGCTTTGGGAGATTGTATCAGAACAAAGCTAATCCAGAGATGTTTTAGACTGTACATATGCTCGAGTCTCTGAAGGCATCGTCCAGCCTCTATATTTTTATTTTGAAGACAAACTACCACTTATTGACCCGAAAGTGAGATTATGTAAGAAATCCCACAAAAGCAAAATTTATAATCCAATCATTTTTTGTGTTGATGATGAAGGTTCTTGTTTCTGACCCTATACCTGATGAAGCCGTTGAAATAATGAGGAATGAGGGATTGACTGTTGACGTAAATACGGGTTTAAATGAAGAAGAACTTGTTAAGGTCATTCCCGAATATGATGGTCTTGTTGTCCGAAGCGGGACAAAAGTGACTTCGAGGGTGATTGATGCAGCAACCAAGCTTAAATTAATCGGTAGGGCGGGAGTGGGAGTTGACAACATCGATGTCAATGCTGCCACTCTGAAAGGAATAATTGTCGCAAACGCTCCCGGTGGAAACACAGTATCAACTGCCGAGCACACATTTGCACTGATGTTATCCCTTCTGCGCAAAATACCCGTAGCGGTAAAAAGTGTCAAGGAAGGAAAATGGGAAAGAAAGAAATTTCTCGGAACTGAACTGAGGGGCAAGACTCTTGGTGTTCTGGGGCTTGGAAGAGTTGGCTACGAGGTCGCGAGAAGAGCAGTTGCTTTTGAAATGAATGTTATTGCCTATGATCCCTACATCAGCGAAGAGAGGGCTGATGATATCGGTGTAAGGCTTGTAAAGCTGGACGACGTTTTTAAGAAATCTGACATAATAACAATCCATGTTCCCAAAACCAGAGATACAGCCCATCTCATCTCAAAAAATGAATTTGGATTGATGAAGGATGGGGTTTTCTTAATCAACTGTGCAAGGGGTGGTATTGTTGACGAAAGAGCTCTTTTCGAGGCAATAGAGGGTGGTAAGGTGGCTGGAGCTGCTCTCGATGTTTATGAGGAGGAGCCGCCTGCGGCAGACAATCCTCTGCTAAGGCTGGATAACGTTGTGACAACTCCACACCTCGGAGCATCAACAAGAGAGGCACAGCTCGGTGTTGGCCTTACAATCGCCAACGAGATGATCAATTTCTCAAAGGGATTACCTGTCAGAAACGCAATTAACCTTCCGGCAGTTGAAGCAGCGGAGTTTGAATACCTGATGCCATATATCACTCTTGCAGAGAAAATGGGGATGATTGCTTCGGCAAGGACCGGAGGTATTTTCAAAACTGTGAAAATCACCTTTAAAGGAAATATTGCCCGTAAAAATACGGAATTTATTACCCGCTCTCTTTTGATGGGGTTGTTTAAACACATTCTGACTGATATTAATCTCGTCTCGTCAATGACAGTCGCAAAGGAGAGAAAGGTATCGGTTGAAGAGGGGAAAACTGAAAAAAGTGATAGCTACGAAAGTTTAATTGAGATAAACGTAGGAGACGGGGAGAAAAACATCTATATTGCCGGGACGTGCTTCTCAAGGGACGATTTCAGAATAATAAGGATTGACAAGTACAAGGTCGATTTTGTTCCTAAGGGAGATTACATAATTTCACTCCACGAGGATAGACCGGGTGTCATTGGCAGGGTTGGGACTTTGTTTGGCGAGCACAATATAAACATTGCCGGAATGATAGTTGGCAGGCACGGAGGCAAGGGAGGTATCCAGTTAATGCTTCTGCTCGTTGACGACCCCCCGACAGATGAGGTTTTGGTTGAGATGGTTAAGCTGGATAGCATAATTGATGCTGTCCATGTTTCCCTTTAGTTAAAGGTTCTCGACCTCCTTCAAACTCTCAATAACCTCCTCATCAGTTAAATCCCTGAAATCTTCATAATAGCTTGCCACAGCGAAAGCACCGAATCTCTGTACTTGAATAACAATCACTTCATCGGCATATTTTTTCAGGAGGTTTACAGTATCAGAGGGCGAGCAGGGAGCAGCAGCATAAACAACAGCCCCTTTCTTCTTCAACAGCTCAATTGCAGCAATTGCCGTGTAACCACTGGCAAAACCATCATCGACAAGAAGGACTCTCCTGCCTGAGAGATTCGGGATTTCCCTGCCTTTTCTGTATGCATCTATCCGTCTTATGACTTCTCTTCTAACTTCTTCTGCAAGCCTGCTCACTTCATCACTCGAAATCTGAAGGTGGGAGAGAAGCGATTTGTTCAGAAAAATTGAGCCATCCTCGGCAATAGCTCCAAAGCCAGCTTCTATATTCCATGGAATGGGAATTTTTCTCACACCAACAATAAGAACAGGTTTTTTCCTTCTTCTGGCAATCTCTACTGCAAGTTCAACCCCCCCTCTCGGTATTGCTGCAATAACATCAAATTCAAGGCTGCCCAGAAAATCATTCAGTTTAATTCCAGCATCTTTTCTATCTGAAAATCTTGCAGTCATCTTGCTCCACCCTATGTCATCACTTCTTTAACAATAATTCATAAATATTGACTTTCATGCAATATAAACATTGATAGAACATGCGGCATTTACCAAAGCCTCCACTGGAATAGTGACACTTGATGAAGCATTAAAAGGGGGCGTTCCTGTCCCGTCAGACGTTCTCTTACTCGGGGATGCCGGTACAGGTAAGAGTGTTTTCTGCCAGCAATTCCTCTCCAAACAGGTAAATGAGGAGTTTGTAAGCACTTATTTCTGCGTTGACCACCCTCCGGAAGATATTAAAGAAAATATGTTCTCTCTCGGTTTGAACAACCATACAGGAAATTTAAGATTCTCCGATGTTTTTCTCGGGGGAAAAGAACTGAGTTTCGATGAGTTGATGGGGATTATAAAAGAGGGAATAATGGATAGTCAGAGATTTGTCATTGATTCTATATCCTCAATAGCACTTCATTACGGTGAGAAAAAAGCCTACAACCTGATACAAAAAGTTCACGGCTGGACAAGGAAGATAAATGGAGTTGGTATTGTAAATGCTGTCAGGGGCATGCATACATCGAGGTTTGAGATAGGCCTTCAGCAGGCTTTAAGAATCGTCATAATACTTGAGATGAGAAAAGACGGCAATTTTCTCAGAATAATAAAGACATTCCGTACTTCTCACATTGACAGGGAGCTGGGAATAAGAATCGACGAAAATGGTATTAAATTAATTTGAATAAGGTATCTTCAGACAGCGCATATGGTCGGAGAACACCAGTAGCTCATTTTCAGATTGTATTCCTTTGCAATCGGACATTCCTCGCAGATACAACCTCTTCGTTCAAATTCACAGTGAGTCCTGCCCATTGCACAGAACAGACCCTGATTTCTCTCGCCCATACAGTCATTGTAACTTGGACAGTTTTTGCAGATACATTTCTCCATATTCTCCTTGGAGTAAGCTACCGGGAGTTGCATACCACCACCCTACCTGCGATTGCTACCCTGCTTGTAATAAAAAATTAAATTTTCTCAAATCTTCTCTCCAGTTTTTTGAAGACCTTGGGTAATGTTGTGTATTCCATATCCTCGCTTGGCAGTCTGTGTGGCTCGAATGGACCATGCCTTCTCATGTATTCAGCTATCTCAGCAGACTTCTGCCTTGTGTAATCCCATGCAGGGTCATCGAAGACGTCCGCGGGACCGGCAAGCACGCCATTCTTGAGCTGAAATCCCGCTGCGATAACTCTCGGAGGACCGTCAAATCTTGTGCATTGAGAATATCTGAACGGAACGGGCATTATGGGTCCGTTGTGTGAACCGCGCATCCACCCGCTGACAAGGTGCGGAAACGCAAATGGCTCGAGAACTTCTCCAACAGCCGGCAATCCACTCTGGCCCCTGACAATCGCTACCGGGTCGTCTTTACCTACGTATTCTCCAGCGATTTTATACAGCTTTTCTGTGCTTATAACTGCTACCGGCTCGTCAGGAGGTAGTTTTCCACCCTTTTTTGGAAATACTCTTTTGATGACAAATCTACTTTTTCCGCCTATAAGGGCAAGAATATCGTACATCTCTTCTGGTGAGTTCATAAAGACTCTCTTGTTTTCCATAATATCCCAGATTTCGAATACGAATCCGTTATGCAAGCTTGGATCGATTACAAGTCCTGCTGTGTTGAATGGGTCTGCGAACATTCTGAATATTGGCAGGTTAAAAGCTCCCGGCTCGGTTTTGTCCATCATGAAGGCAATTACAGGCTCTGCTGGCCTCTCTGTTATTTCCATCTCCGCCACTCCCGGACCCATTCCTCTTACGTTCCCGGAGAAAGCATCTGCAAGCAAGTCCTGACCTGCCCCATAGAGGCCCATCTCTTTTGCTTTTTTTGCAGCTTTCTCAAACGTATCCCACGCAAGACCATGGATTTTGTCGTTATCCACACCTTTTTTATGGGTCATTATCAGCTCGAGGTCATCCCCGGCATTCAAAACTCTGAAATCAAGAATGGTTTTATTCTTCTTCATTTTCTGGAGATTTGTTGTTGCCACCTTTTTCAGCTCCTCTGGTACTGTTACGTGTCCCGGCAGGCTTCCCACGTCAGCTTTTATCAAACTAATCGTAGTTTTTTCGCTCATGACACTCATTAAGAGGCAAACAATTTAAAACTTTCCTACGTTTTATATAAAAGCACATCTTTGTTCTTATTGTATTCTTATACTTAAATAATAAATGGATGGATTTGTTTGAAGACTCTAATGGTTATTGTTATATTTTAATACAACTTACTATTAGGATATGATGATGAAATAGAAAGATTTATATTTGGTTATGTTAATCATGAGTAGGAGATGATTATGACGCTTGAAAGAGTACCGACAGGGATTCCGGGGTTTGATGAGCTGTGTGAAGGGGGCTTGCTGAGGGATAGAACTTATCTCGTCTCTGGAACATCAGGTTCAGGCAAAACTGTATTTGCAATGCAATATATAGTAAATGGTATCGTAACTTACAATGAGCCGGGGATTTTCGTGGCTACTGAGGAGAGACCACAGCATATAAGGGAGCACTTCTCTGTTTTTGGCTGGGAACTGGAGAAATACGAAGATGAGAACATGCTTGCAATCGTTGATGCAACCTCCACGAAAATTGGTTTACCATCTGACGAGAGATACATTGACGTGAGACCTTTTGATACAAGGTCACTGATTGACCAGATGATAACGATTCAGGATGAAATTGGAGCGGAGAGGGCAGCTCTTGACTCAACAACTGCAATAGGGTTCTCAGTCCAAGATCCAGCAAGATTCAGAGTTGAGTTGCTGAAGATTGCCACAACCATGGAAATTCTGGGACTCACCTCACTGCTCACATGTGAAATCGTTGACGCAGCTGGAGACAAAATAAGTAGATTTGGGGTTGAGAATTTCGTTACAGAGGGTACAATTGTCCTTTACTACACGAGGTCGGAGAACGTTCGAGTGAGAAGCCTTGAAATATTCAAACTCAGGGGTAGTAACCACAGCAAGAAAATACATCCCTTCGAAATAATGGAAAACGGAATTGTAGTCCATTCAAGAGAGGAAGTGTATTCGGAAATTTAAAATTTTTATCTATTTTCCCAATTCTATTCAATAATCTCAATATCGTAGATCTTCTCTGGATTTTCTTTGCAGATTTTGTAGACGAGTTCTTCCTTGAATCCAGCGTTTAAAAGCTCTTTGATTTTTTTGGGAACTGTTTTGGGACCAAGAACTGAACCCGGTCTTTTTTTGTCATCAATATAATCTGTCTCGACCATAAATCTCGAACCCTGTTCTGCAGCAGTCACGACATTCTTACCTGACGCTATAATGGATGGGAACATTCCTATTTCCTCAAATTTACTCACCTCTGGAGGTGCAAAATGCTTGATTACTTTCTCCGTATTAATGCCTACTTTCTCAGCAATCTTTATGATTTCTTTCATACCATCGAGAGTGAAACTCTCTGTATGAAGTTGCACGGGGCAATTAACATCTTTTGCAACCTCAAAAGCATGCCGAAGTACCCTATTACTTAAGTCCCAGACCTCTTCCGGAACACTGTAGTGGGGTCTGCCACTCTTCAGTGCAACCGCCTTTCCTTCAGCAACGTACTTTCCCGCCACATCCAGAGCTTTTTTCATAATTTCTGCTGCTTTTTGAAATCCAACTTTACCCCCGAGAATGGTTATCTCCGCTGGATGAACACTCAGGATTGAGAAAGCTTTTACAATCTCATTTGCTTTCCCAACCATGTCAATATGAAAATCAAAAATCTGTCCAAAATCCTTCCCACTCCTGACTGGAAAATCATAGCAGGTGGTGAGAAGTGAAACAAGAAAAACATGAGTTCCACCCTCTTTTTTAAACTGCTTGAGTGCTTCAAACCTTAAGTTGTTGTACAAATGCATGTGATTGTCGGTAATAATCATACTGGAGACTGAAACGGTTATTTTTTAAATGTTTTGTCAACTCATTTGATACTTTCGTTGCACTCACAATAAACATCTACTTTAAGAGTGTCAATTATACACTTATGTTAGAGATTGAGAAACCAGTCAGAGTTACCTCCGGAACTCTCTCGGTGATTGTATCACCTCCAGAATTTGCAAAAATTCTTATTCTGAATTATCTGGAGTATTACAGAAGTTTGCTATTTATCTCGGGTAACTTCTCAACCATTCTACCTTCATTCAGCAGATTAAACATTAATTTTACCGTCAGGAGAGCTTTTACAGCCTATCAGCTTCTGGAGATACTGGAGGATGCGGAACATGACATGGTTTTCATTGAAAGCACATTTGAAGAGGCTGAAGAACTAAATGAGGTTCTGTTTCTGGGAATGAGGGACATTTCGAGGAGAGGATCAATTGTGATTCTCTATTCTCCTGTGATGAACGGTTTTATGGACTTTACAGGCAGGAATTCAGACAGAATGATCATTGTTCGGAAAGTTAATGGTGGATTTGTTGTCTGGGATTCTGGAAATGAGATTTTCATTCACAACCATCAGAACATGACTCTTGGTGATTTTCATGGGTAGAACTATGCACAGTATCAGAATGGATGTGAAAAAGATTGTTGAAAGATGGCTCTCGATAAAAAAGGCATTGAAAAAAGAAGATCAGAGAACAGCAGAAAAACTTGCTGATATGGCGAAAAAACACTCCAGTAAGGTCTTTTACAACTTCAATGACCCGCTTGAAGCCGCAATCTTCTCAGTCTTTATCGAATTACAGAAGCAGATTGATGACCTGAAAAAGGAGGGTGAGGATGGACTGGATTCTGGACTGTTGTTATGGCAAAAAAATCCAGATATGGGTGAAGAGGACGGGAAAAGTGAGAAAAATTGAATTTGATTATGAGCCGTATTTTTATCTCTACCTGTCTGACCCTCACTCCTTTGCAGATATGATTGAAGCTCTTGAGACCAGATTCAGGGTTGAAGAATGCGTATTCTCAAGCATATACCGTGAGATGGAAGGATTCAAAATATACTGCAGATTTGATGAGTTGAGAGAAATTGCAGAGAAAATTGAACTCCAGACCAGATTTAAGGCTGAACTTTACAATGTTGATATTCGCGCTGACCAGAGATTTCTTGCTGAAAGATTTCCGCTGAATGACAGATTCAATCCAGATTTTAAGTATCCCGAACTTGAAATTATAGAGATTGGGGTTAAAGGAGAGAGAAGCTATCCATCGGCGAAAAACAGTATAGTTGAGATCAGACTGAACGGAGAGAGGCTGTGTGGGAGTGAGAGAGAAATTTTGCATGGTTTATCCGAGTATATTCAGATTGTGAACCCCGATGTCATCTTATTCCCGGATGCCGACTACTGGATGGACATAATCCTGAAAAAAACGAGAAAATTTGATATAGATCTAAAAATCAGCAGAAACGGCAGATACAGAAGACTCAGCTCAAAATCGTACTTCAGCTATGGAAGGACAATGTATCGCCCCTCAGCATGCATTCCTGCTGGAAGGATTCTTATAGATACTGAAAATAGCTTTAATTACAGAGAGGGTGGGCTGAGGGGAGTTTTGCTTGCTTCCCGCCTGACATCGGTATCCACAAATTATGCAGTTAGATTCACTCCCGGAACACTCATCTCGGCTTATGAAGTGTATGAAGCTTTGATAAGGGGGATTGCTGTCCCTCTCAGGAAGAGGGATGCTGAAAATCTGAGAACTTTTGAAGAGCTGAAAATGGCTGATAGAGGAGGGATGATTTTTCAGCCTGAACCCGGCATCTATGAAGATGTGTATCAACTTGACTTTACTTCAATGTATCCGGCAATAATTGTTAAACACAATCTCTCTCCTGAATGTTCTGATGGAGAAGGGGGATTTCTCTCAGAAATCCTCGAACCTCTTTTGAGGCTTAGAATTGAGGTGAAAAGGAAGAAAAAAGATAATCCTGAGTACAGTGGCATTGATTCGATTCTGAAGTGGATGCTCGTAACCTGCTTTGGATACACCGGATACAGAAACGCAAGATTTGGCAGGATTGAGGTTCACGAATCCATCACAAGAATTGGAAGGGAGATTCTTCTCAGAACGAAAGAAATTGCAGAATCAATGGGTTTTGAAATTTTGCATGGTATTGTGGACTGTCTGTGGGTAAAGGGGGATAAAATCGAAGAGTTCAGGAAAAGGGTAGAGGAGGAGACAGGCTTGCTGGTAGATATTGACCACTATCACTGGATTGTGTTTCTGCCGATGTCAGATAAAAGCGGGACATACAATTCATACTATGGAAGACTTGATGGTGGAGTTAAAGTCAGAGGAATTGCAGCAAGAAGAAGAGATACTCCAGAATACATTAAGAGAATGCAGCAGGAAATCCTCGAAGAGTTATCCAGAGTTGAGAGTATTGATGAGATTCATGGAATCAGGAAGAAAATTATTGAAATATACATGAATTATAGAGAAAAGCTGAGGTGGGGGGAGATAGACCCACAGCTTCTTGCGATAAATAGAAGAATCTCAAAACTCAGATATTCAAGGAGATGTGCAGAGCGTTCAGCAATAAAGGAGTACAGGAAATATAAAATCAGGTTATCGCCAGGGGTTGACATCAGCTTTGTTGTTACTGATGCTAAAAAGTGGAAAGTTGCTCTTCCATGGAATTCAACGGATTATGACAGAGGTTATTACCTCAAACTTCTTGAGAAGGCATGGAATGAGCTTTCGTATATCTTCAATTCTTGAGACAACTCCCTGCAAGATAACTTTCGTACAAAGCTTGCTATATTTTGACACACATGCTCATCATTACTTGTACTTTATACAAACTATTTATTTATCACAAAAACAGAGTATTATTCAGTGCTGGTTGGAGTGTCTGAAATGTTGAGAATTCCATTTAAAAAACTGGAAGGCAGAAATAAAATTGAAATTGATGTTGAATTCTCCGAGGAAATCTATAATCTTCTCTGTGAGTTCTGTGAATGGACGGGTAATGATGTAGATACGTATATAGAATACTGTGTTCTCGATAGTATAAAATCTGAGCTCAACAGTGGCTTTACAACACAGTTGGAAGAAATTAACGATCTCAAAAAGAGAATCAGAGATTTGAGCAGGTATTTCTGATTAAATCTCTCCCTGCCAGTTCAAATCGATGTATTTTCTTATATCAGGAGTTATATAATCGAGGACTGTTCCTTTTGCCCGCATAATCTCAAGATGCTCTACGAGGGGCTTGAATTTACCGTCTGCAAGCCCGTCAGCAATTATGGCAGCCCCTCTGGCAGACTGAAAGCCATCAAGGTTCACGATATCGTATTCGGCAGCAACCTCTTCAAACATCTTTTTGAACTCTGAAACTCCAAAAAATCTTCCTGACGTGACTATTCTCGATACTTTTCCGATTGAAACCTCAGCAACCCTGATGCTCTTTACAACAAACTCTATTATCCAGTCAATTGATTCATCAGGCAGTTCTTCCAGTCCGTCAATCACTGAACCTTTAGCCCTCAGATAACTCCTTATTCCACCTGAGAAAATCATAGATTTTGGAAAATCGGAAAGCAGGTAGGCAAACTCAGCATCGATTGAACCTGAGGAAAGGAATGATGGGAAGCCAGACGTTCCACCAATTCCGTCTATTATTTTCCCTTCGCTGACTGAAATGAATGCGTTGAAACCGTATCCTGCCTCCACAAGTATGAAATTCTGGTCACAGTAATTCCCCCCATCTGATAGTCTATCCATGGCTGATACAACAGAACATAACTTATCAGCGGTGCCCATATCAATTTTATTGATTTTCCTCCATTCAGGTACTGTTGGCAGATGAATGATTCCGGGAATGGTGTACATATTGATTTTCCTATTTATAACTGATTTTATAAGTGTTCTAAGCGCGATAGCTTCCTCTTTTTCTCTGGTGAGACTCATCAGGTACATATCTCTGTCGGTTAACTCTGAAAATCCTTTTACGGGCAATCCATAGCCGGACAAACCTGCAGTAATATCAGCATTGCTTTTTTTTAATTCCTTGAAAATTATTTCAGGGTTTTCTTTAACTTCTTCCGTCTCAATTTCTTTTTTAAAATGCTCGTTACCGTCTTTTATGGCAAATAATCTGTATGATTTTGTCCCGGCATCGATACCAGCAGCAATTACCATACGTTTCCCTTCACGAGATGGGAGATTTTATCTGCTGTGCTCTTCATATATCTTTCAAATTTGAGGATATGGTATCCATCTTCGATTTCAGGCTCAGAATAATTCGCATCAATTCCCATTCGCCTCAGATGTTCTTTAAAAAGTTCAAGGACTTCTAAATTCCTGAACTTTAGCCTGTGTTCTTCAACAACCTTGTTTCCTTTGCTAACATCCTCTATACTTCTAATTATCGGTATCAAAATTGCCTCACCCAGTCTCAAACATCTCTTCCTGAGTTCTTCCTCGTCTTCTTCAAACTCAAAGCTCTGGAAAGCTTCTCTGACAATTCTTGACAGCATAAAATCCTTAGCATACTCGTTAAAGTATCTGAAGGCATAATTAAGATCACCACAATTGGACTGGCTCGATGTATATTTTAAGGGCTCAACTTTCATTTGAGGGTCTTTAATTACCACACCTTCTCTTCCTCTTGCACCAAGCTCCAGAATAATGCTTTTTATCTTTTCATGAGCTTTTTCAGCTTCAGTCTCGCTCAGAACTGGAGCAATCTTGAATCCATATTCTTCCGACAGGCTCATTTTTATGTTCAGCGGTAATGCGATGTTTGTTCTCATGTCCCTGATATCGAAAACGAAAAAGTCGATTCCTTTAATACCATAAATTTTCTTCGGGACAAATGGTGATTCTTCACCCACTGCTTCACAGCATAACATAAATTCGGGAAAGCCTTTGAAAAAATCTGGATTGAAGGATTCTCTAGCCTTTTCAGTTGTGTATGGACAGATAAAGCCTCTTCTGGTTACAGCATATATATTTTCTCCGAAATTGACAATTCTGACGTTGTATCCGTTCATTTTCTCCTCAATGACCACATCACCCTTAAACCTTCTCTTAACGGTGGGATAGAGGGTTAAAGCCCTTCTAATTTTTGGATAGCCTCTGACGATTATAGATGCGTTCTCTGTTCTCACGACAAGAATGCCCTCTTCAAACTCACCGAACTTTTTTCCAAGGCAGTAAGCCTCGAGAATGTCTGGAAAGAACGGATGATTGATTAAGGCTGGCCGGACAATATTTCTCTCTTCAAGTCTTCTTGCTGATGAAGGGGGTAGATTTAGAGCCTCAGCAATAAAATTCATTTTTTCATTGCTCTGAAAAGAAAATCAACAAGGTCTCTCTCTGTTATCAAACCTTCCAGACCATTTCCCATAATCAGGGCTGCACCATGATTTTTGTCTATCATTGCTCTGGCGATTTTTGAGATCTTTTCAGATGGTGGAAATGTCAAGAGCTCTTTGTACTCAACAACATTCTCATCAGAGACCAGTATTTTAATTGGCCTTCTGAGAATATCATCTACATCTCCGGTAACAAGCATTCTGAAAGCCTCACCGCTCCCAAAGTAGCGCAGAAGAGTTGAGGAAGTTACCATACCGAGAAGAATGCCATCCTCAACAACAGGAAGTCTTCTGATTCTTCTCGATATTATGAGCTTCATTGCATCCTCGATTGAAGTATCCGGTTTGACACAGACAATGCCCCTTGTCATAAAATCTTCAACATTACCGTCGAATTTTGTCTGTGAAGCCAGAAATGTAAGCATATCTCTCTCTGTTACGATTCCAACAATCCTATCTTCTCTATCAACGACTGGACATCCACCCACATTTTTATCGAGCATTATCTCGAGTGCTTCTTCCCAGTCAGATGTGAATTCAAGAACTGTGACATTTCTCTCCATTATCTCTCTTACATCCTCATTAATTGCAGCAAGAAGATTGTTATTATACCGTTCCTCCACAATTCTGTGTTTTTCTCCGCCTCCGAAGAAATTAATTAAATCTGTTCCGGTTATAATACCTTCGAGCCTTTTCGTTCCGGGATCCACAACGGGAACTCTTCTGAAACTGCATGCGACCATCATTTTCAGGACGCCCATAATGGTGGAGGTTAAAGGAGTGGTTACAACCTCGGTTGTTGCAATGTCCATAACAGTTCCTTTTTTCAGTCTTCTTTTGCCCCCCTTTCTCTCGTTACCCCCTCTTTTGCCACCTGCATACGTTTCTCTTCTCAATCTCATTGGAATACCATCCTATTCGACCAGTTCTGCACAGTCCTCACATAATCTTGAACCGTTCAACTCCACAAGATAATCACTGAGCCTTCCACATTTCTCACATTTTCCGGATAATTCCTCAATATATGTGGAATGATGCTCTCTGAGCAAGCCTACCATATCTCCGAGATCAAAAGAGACACTCAGAATATCATTGTCTGTAATAATTCCCGCAAGGTCTCCATTCTCAACAACAGGTAATCTCCGAATATTCTTTTTTTGCATGATTTCTGAAGCTTCTCTTATGCTTGTGGTGGGAGTAACCGTAATGAGAGGATAGCTCATAATTTCTTCAAGCTTTACCTTAGAAGGGGTTTTATTTTTTGCTACAACTTTAATGAGAATATCTCTTTCAGTAACTATGCCAAGGGCTTTATGATCCTCAATCACTATAATACTTCCGACCCCAAATTTAATCATCTTTCTCGAAGCATTCAATAAAGTAATATCTTTTTTCGACGTAACAACATCCCTTGTCATGATCTCCTTTACTGGCATATCTGATTGCATAGTTTATCACCATTTGTTGGTGGCTACAGAACTCTAAATTCATCGGGTTTTAAAGTTTTTTGCAAGAATTCAAATTACCGACCCGAAAGAGTTATTTAATCTGAGACACAAGATGACCCGATGACTGAGGAAAAAGTTAGAGATAGAGAACATCATGAAAGGCTATTCAAGGCATCAATGAACCCATTACGAAGAAAAATGGTTGCAGCGATTGGCGTTTTTGGAAAGACTCGAGGAGACCTTAAAAACGAGCTTAAATTGACAGATTTTCAGTTAAAGTTTAATCTCGACTGGTTGATTAAAGAAGGGTTTGTTGTTGAGGACAATGGTCAGTTAAAGTTGACTGATGATGGAGTTGAGTTGCTCGAAGCCGGTTAGTCTAATATCTACATTAAAAATTTTAAAAAAGCCCCCAGAGTTAAAATTCTGGGGGTAGTTGGGGTGGTTGGTTGGGGTATACCGAAAGCAGTTGATAATAGACTATTTATATTTTATGGGAAGCGTGCTTACAAATAACAATAATGACGTTTCATAATTGGCTACAGCTTTAATTATTTATAGGCAACATCTAAAAACTACCGGATATAAAGAATAACAGGATAATCACTATGGAGAGCAATACAGTTGGAATTAAACGTTTATAAACAATACTTAATTTTGCGTTAAAGTATTCGGCTGTAAAAGCGAGGCAGAGGTGCATTGGTGAAATCATTACCCCTAGGAAGCCAGCTCCGAAAACAAGCATCAGGTTCTGGGGAATGAGTGATGTGGATGTTCCGGTAAACATAATGAGCATTGGCATTGCTACTGATGCAAAACTGAGTTCGATACCAGTGGCAAACCCTACGATAAATGATAACAGAAATGCAGCAAGTGCTGGCGGGAAATTGTAGGTATTTAAATGCCCAAAAAACACCTCAGCAGCCTTTGTAAAAATAATAAGGTCTTTGTATACCATAACTGCAAAAACAAGTAGGATAATTTTAACATCCAGAGTTTTTTTAATAATCTGAATGAAATCGTCGATTTTTATTTTTCTCTGTATGTAAAGCAGAACAATCGAAAAGAAAAGAGTAATCAGGAGATCGATTTTTAGCAGTAAAGCCAAAAAGGCAACGAGAAGAATTGGGTACATCGAGCGGACTACAGTTAAAATACCTCTCACGTCGATTGCAATTTTTCCGTTTTCACCAATTCTTGTAAAAATAATGCCGGATATTATTGCAGAAAGCGTAATGGGATATGTTGCGAATATAAAATCTGTATAATTAATCTCCACAATAGCTGCTGCGATAATGAAGCTCGGATAGAGGGGCCAGACAGCAATCCAGAAGTGTCTCCACCAGTAATTTATGTAAGTTGTCCTCTCTGGAGATAGATTGAATTTTTTTGCTGGGTTCTTCAGCATAACAGCAGATATCAGGGCTCCGCCTGGCATCGGTAGAAAACCGACAATCATCGGGAGGAGGAGAACACTGAACTTTCCGAGCATCCTTGAAGCAGCAGAGGTCAGTTCCTCGAGTAGTTTAAAGTATTCCATAGAGTATCCGAGGGTAAATGCAGCTATAACAAGAGTTATGAGTCTTATTGTCGATAAAGAGGTTGCGGTAATGAACATTCTATAAAAAATCTCCTGTCCGATAGTAAAGACGCCAAGAAGAAAAGCTCCTAAGAATATAGAAACGCTGATGGGTATATTCATTCTTATCAGGAAAAGGATTACAAATATTGAAATTATCAGAGCCAGAGCGGGATCCATGTTCTCAATATGCAGTTAGTTTAAAAGTTTAGTGTTGAAATTTTGTTTTAAGGAGGATATTTTCAGCGGTTTTGGGACAAAATTCACAGACTCATTCTTCTACCACATACTTTGTAACAATCACATAAACCCTCCTCTTGAGATATCTCTTTGGTACATCTGCCTTG
>MTMJ01000029.1 GCA_002010045.1 Archaeoglobus sp. JdFR-22
TCAATGTCCTTTTGATTGGGATGGTTGTAGCTGTTGGTATAAGAGAAAAGAGAGTCTTGCAGAGGTTGGCTGAGATGTGAGTTGGCAAGTACCTTATAAAGAAGTTATGTTAGTAAGGTATTGACGCAGGAAATACCTGGGTCTGATGGTCCAGCTTTCTGAAGACTGATCGAGTTTATAAGGAAGCTGAGAAAATAGTAAAAGAAGGTCAAACAAATTCCAACCTTCCAAGCAAAATTTATTATGTATTCCTTCCTTGCTTAGCTAATGATCGAGGAACTTAAAAAAATTGAGAGCCCGCTAAAAAGAAGGATGTTACTCCTTGGTGTGCTAACTCAAGAACTTGAAAATAAAGGTGTGAAGCCTGTTTTAGTTGGTGGTAATGCTCTTGAACTCTATTCTCTGGGTGGATATGCCACAGCTGACATAGATATAGTATGTAAGGATTCAGATTTAATTGGAGAGGTTCTGGAGAGACTTGATTTTAAAAAAGAGGGACGATTCTGGATAAATGAAGAACTGGAGATGGCAGTTGAAGTGCCAAGCAAAATCCTAGCAGGTAGCATGGACAGGGTTGAGATTTTTGAAATAGAAGACTTTAAAGTGTACATAATCGGTAAAGAGGATCTAATCGTTGACAGACTAAATGCCTGTGTATTCTGGAGGTCAGATGAAGATTGCAGATGGGCAAAAGAGCTTATTCTACTTTATTACGATAAACTTGACTGGGAATACTTAAGAAGAAGATGCAAAGAAGAAGGAACGAATGAAAAAATTGAGAAAATGAAAGAGGAAGTTGAGGCGATGCTCGATGAACTGGGAAGAGTTGATGAGGGAAAGGAAGAATAAAATGCGTCTGAGATACAAATTTGGTTTGAAGAGGAGTGCAAGAAGGACAAGAGATAAAGAGGAAGAGAGAGTTCTGATTTTACTCGATTATGCAAGAATGAAGAGGATGATTGAGGAAGGGAGGTTCGAGATTCTCGGAAAGAAAAGATACCGATTGAATATCTGAAATTATTTCGGCTTTTCTTACTGAATCTAAACATTCAACAATATTTAAATAAACATTTACTTTTCTAAAGCTGGTGTCAAAATGTTCAGAGAAGTTAATGGCAAACTTCACGTTGAGGGTGTGAATATTGAAGAAATTGCAGAGTCGGGAACTCCCGTTTACATAACATCAAAGGCAATGCTTGAGAATAATATCGAGAGCTATAGAGCTGCCTTTCCAGATGCCAGAATGCTTTACGCTGTCAAAGCGAATAACAACATATCTATCATGAGGATTATATCAAAAAAAGGTTTTGGCGCAGATGTTTTCAGCGATGGCGAGCTTTATTTAGCTTTACTTGCTGGATTTAAGCCTGAATACATCCTTTTCAATGGAAACTCCAAAAGCAGAAAGGAGATAGAGTATGGAGTCAGAACAGGGGTTAAATTCAGTGTTGATAGTGTTGATGAACTTCATGCAATTTCAGAAGTTGCAAAAGAAGAAAATAAAGAAGTTAAAATTGCATTTCGCATTAACCCGGACATTTCACCGGATACACATCCCAAGATTGCAACTGGATTGAAAAAATCTAAATTCGGAATACCATGGGAAGAAGTCATAGATGCTTATAAAACGGCTGTAAAACTTCCCGGTGTGAAACCAGTGGGTATCCACTGCCACATAGGTAGTCAGATTACGGATTTATCTCCATTTGTAGAGGCTTTGAACAGAATTGTCGATGTGGCAAAGAAAGTTGAGAAACTGGGGGTTGAATTAGAATTTCTCGATTTAGGAGGTGGTCTCGGTATTGACTACCATGCAGAAGGCGTGCCTGCACCATCTGAACTCGCAAATAAGTTGATGCCCACATTCAGAGAAAGGATTGCTGAATTAAAATCAGAACCTCAGCTCTGGCTTGAGCCAGGAAGGAGCATAATCGGTAATACCACAATTTTGCTCACAAGAGTCAATTCGGTGAAGAAAGCCTACAAAAACTTTGTTGCAGTTGACGCTGGATTCAACCTGCTAATAAGACCTGCAATGTATAACGCTTATCACAGAGTAAGCGTTGCCAACAAAATGGGTCAGAAAGAGGAAGAAGAATACACTGTCGTTGGACCAATCTGTGAGAGCGGGGATATTCTTGCTGAGAACAGAAAGCTCCCGAAGGTGGAGAGAGGTGATTTAATTGCTGTATTTGACGCTGGAGCCTACGGTTTTGTTATGAGCAGTCAGTACAACGGAAGACCGAGATGTGCTGAAATTCTGGTTGATAGGGACAGGTGGTTTGTTATACGGGAGTGGGAGAGCTTTTGCGATGTTGTCGGGAAGCAGATTGTTGTTGATTTTTAGGTTGCTTCTTTTTTCTTAAAAACTTACTCTTCCTCGAAGTAATGGCACATTAAAGGGTCTTTTCCCAGCCTGCCATATCCAAAGTATTCAGCTCTGTATCTACACCCTCCTCTACAACTTTCCAGACTTTTACATTGGCACTCGAGTTCATCAATATCCCATAAATGTCTTCTGCAAATTCTGTCCCAGCATTCCCTCAACCCCTCCTCAATTGAGCCCACAGGTTTATCCCCATAAAAACCGCACCTCGAAACCATGCCAGTGGGAGTTACAGCGCAGAGGTGTGTACCACACGTCTTGTTTAAAGAACTTTCATAGCTTTCCTTCCCGAAACCATATCTGCGTATAATCCCTGCTGCTTCTTTAAACTTTGGAAGTAGTTTATCATCTGTACATGGGTAGTCGAGTAACCATCTCTTCGCTCCAAGGCTCAAAACAAGTTTCTCTATCTCATCAAATTCTGCACAATTGAATCCGGTAACCATTGTTGCAATCGTCAAGTCCATGTCTTCCAGCGATTCGATCCCTCCCAGAGTTTTTTCAAGTGAGCCTTCTCCTCTCAGCATATCATGCCCTTTTACCCCATCTATGCTGACCTGAACCTCATCAACATACTTCTTCAGCAAATCTGCATTTTTGCGATTAATTAATGTCCCGTTTGTTAAAATCTCCACCCTGATTCCGTATTTTGTTACTTCACCGAGTATCTTTTCAATTTCCGGATGCATGAGGGGTTCTCCACCTGTTATCATCATTTTAATGCCGCCAAGCTCGTAAAATTGCTTTGCAATCTGCTTAAAAACATCCAATTCCATGTTGACTCCAGCTTTATCAACATAACAGTGCTTGCATTTCAAATTGCATCTGTTTGTGATATGAACAAGTATGTACCTCAGAGATGGAACTGGAGATTCAGGAACACAGATTTCAATTCCATAATTGCTCTCATTCTCCTCAATTAAACCTTCTGAGAGTGCATAATCAGTACCGCTCCCATAAATTCTCTTCAACTCATCAAAAGAGTGTTTTCCATCACATTTCAGCAGAAATTCAAAAGCTTCATCATCAATTTCGTAAAGTTCGTCCTGTGCAGCATCATAAACAATCTTGTCCTCGAATTTCCTGATGAGTATTCTATCTCTGACCCTTAATGACTTCATTTTTCGCAGATTCGATGTCCCGTGGAGAGACTAAGCCCCTCTCAACCAGTATTTTCAGAATTCTGAATGCACCACACTCAAGCTCTTCATCACTTTCTTTGTAAAAATCACAGCAGGTGCAGATTAGTTCCACAAAATTGGTTACCATTGTTCACCAAAAAAATTGAATTAGCAGGAACTCTTGCACTTGCACGTTCCCTTTACAGTTTTCCTGACCTTTCTGATTTTCATTTGTATCACCTGCTTATTACTTTTCCAAGAGATATATAAATTTTTTGTTATTAAATTTGCAGAAGCTATTAACATGGAGTAATATGATATTAAACTATTTTATGAGCAAAGGTGAAAAAATGTGAATTTTTTTAGGAAAATAA
The DNA here is from genome assembly GCA_002010045.1 of Archaeoglobus sp. JdFR-22. Lineage (GTDB taxonomy): Archaea > Halobacteriota > Archaeoglobi > Archaeoglobales > Archaeoglobaceae > JdFR-22. The sequence continues at coordinate 3,882 of MTMJ01000029.1, forward strand.
GGAGGTTTTATGTTATTTGAGGTGTTTTCCAATATTGTGTCTCTTATAAATTTCCCCCGGTTCAATCAGTACATCTCCATCATCCATTGCCTCTATGCCCATCAAAATTACCTTCTGAGGGAAAATTGCATCAAAATTTTCAAATGGAGACCAGCCAGCCATTGAATGCAGGTTTTCTGCCTTAATTTTCTTTTTAACTGATAAATCAAATACAGCTATGTTAGCCAGTTTTCCTGTTTCCAGGCCACCGTATTCTTCAAAACCGAAAATTCGTGCGGGATTCGTAGTCAGATTATTCACAACATTACTCAGACTTATTATTCTCTTTTCCACGAGGGATATCATCAGCGGATATACAGTCTCAACCCCGGGGAATCCGGGAGAGCCTTTCATCTTCTCTTCCACTGTATGCGGTGCGTGATCCGAGGCAATTACATCCACACTCTCCAAATTCCTCAGCAAACTCTCTGCCTCATTTTCTCTGCGGAGTGGTGGATTGACGTTTGCAAATGAGGTATTTTCAAAATTCTCAATTGAGAGAAGCAGATGGTGAGGCGTAACTTCAAATGTTGACGCAGAATTTCCAGTTATTCTTGCCGCAGTATAGGTTGAGACGTGGCAGAAGTGAAAATTACCTTTACCGATGACCTTCTTTACCGCAGTTATTTCAGCCTCGGGAGGTCTGACAGAATAATTTGGAGATTCTTTGCCTTTAATCATGGCAGGGTCTTCAGCATGTACTGTAATCAATTTGCTGAGTCTGGAGCGGGTTTTAAAAAGCACATCATAATCAATCTGTAGATTTTTGTCATTATTTTCGAGGAAGACTTCTCCAATCGCTGGTATTCTGTACTCAGTTTCGATTTTTTCAATTATATCCCCAATTTTTTCTGCATTCTTTCTCGTCAATCCAATATTCAGAGCATAGCCGATGTATGAATTCTTTTTTGCCCTCTTCATCCTCTCCAAATAACTTTCAACGTTTTCCACCCTTGGAAGTGTGTTCGGCTGGTCAATGACGAGACACACTCCACCATGTAATGCTGACAGGGAGCCAGTCTTTATAGTTTCCTTGTGTTTTTCTTCAAAATCTCTGAAGTGAACATGACAATCAATTGCAGCAGGCAAGATCAATCCTTTTACCCTGTTACCGTTAATATTTTTGGAGATTTCCTTTATCACTCCATCTTCTATTTTTATTCCAGCTTCAATAACTCTTCCATTGTGGAATAGGTTTCCCGAGATTTCCATCACGGAACGGATGCAAAAAAAGGTTTATATACTATTCCGTAAGGGAATTTAGAGAGAATCTGAGAATGATTTGGTAGATTAAAGGATAAGTTTAGTAATATTTGAGCGTTAGAGGGGTTTTAATTATGAAGTCAATCGTGGAGGAGGCTCTGCAAAGAGCGGAGATTGAGAAAAGAACGAGATTTGAGAAACAGCCTGCAGAAAGTGTCGAAGACGAGATTGTTCAGATGCTTCACGAGCTCAGAACTGAGATAAGGGTAATCGGTGTTGGAGGTAGTGGTTGCAATACAATATCCAGAATGTTTGAAGAAGGTATTGAGGGTGCAGAGCTTATAGCTCTCAATACTGATGTACAGCACCTTTATTACACCAAAGCGAATAAACGACTTCTTGTCGGGAAAAGAAGGACAAGAGGACTCGGAGCTGGTAGTCTTCCACAGGTAGGCGAGGAAGCTGCAAGAGAGAATGAGGATGAGATAAAGCAGATTGTAGAAGGCGCAGACCTTGTATTCGTGACGTGTGGTCTTGGAGGGGGTACAGGGACAGGAGGTGCGCCTATAATTGCTGAAGCGGCACAGGAGACAGGTGCGTTAACCATTGCAGTTGTAACATTCCCATTCTCCTCTGAAGGGGCGATCAGGAGGTCAAACGCGGAAGCGGGTCTTGACAGGCTGAGAGAGGTTACAGATACAGTCATAGTAATTCCCAACGACAGATTACTCGAGGTTGTTCCAAACTATCCCATGCAGCTCGCTTTCAAAGTGTCTGATGAAATTTTAATGAGGGCTGTGAAGGGAATTACGGAACTTATAACCAAACCAGCCCTGATAAATCTTGACTTTGCTGATGTGCGAACTGTGATGGAAAAAGGTGGAGTTGCAATGATTGGACTCGGGGAGGCCAGTGGAGAGGACAAAGCATCCGAGTCTGTAAGAAAAGCTCTGAAGAGTCCGTTACTTGAGGTTGATATCTCAGGAGCGAGAGCAGCACTTGTCAATGTTACAGGCGGTCCAGATATGACAATAGAAGAGGCAGAAAGCATTGTAGAAGAGATATACAGTAAAGTTGACCCTGATGCAAGAATTATCTGGGGTGCCATGGTGGACCCGGAGCTTGAGAACACCATGAGAACAATGCTTATAGTCACAGGAGTTAAATCTCCTCAGATTCTTGGAAGAGTCGGTGGAGTTGTGACAAAGAAATTTGGCATTGACTTTGTGAGATAACCACTTAAACATTTAAATACACTAACAACTTTCGATGAAGGCATGAGAGATATAGAGGGAAAAATCAGAGAATACATAAAACTGCTAAGGATGACTAGAAAACCCGATAGCGAGGAGTTCTTCACTACTACTAAGGTAGCTCTTGCTGTGATGGCCATTATCGGGTTTGTGGGATTTGTAATTTACTTGCTCATGAACGTTTTACCAGGTGAACTCAAATGAGCAAGTTTTACGCTTTAAAAACAACTGCCAATCAGGAGAGAGTCGTAGCAAATCTGATGGAGATGGCAGTCAGGAAATACAAACTAAATATATTCTCCATCCTTGCTCCAAAGGAGCTGAGGGGTTACATCATAGTCGAATCAGAAGGAATGGATGATATTCTGAGGGGAATTAGAGGATTACCCCACATCAAAGGTGTTGTGAAGGGAGAAACAAGTTTTTCCGAAGTTGAACACTTTCTCGCCCCTAAGAAGGCTGCTGAGCAGATAAAAGAAGGTTTTACAGTTGAAGTCAGCTCAGGACCTTTCAAAGGAGAACTTGCAGTTGTCAAAAGAGTTGATGAGACTAAAAACGAGATAACAGTGGAGTTAATCGAGGCTGTTGTGCCAATTCCTGTTACTGTTAAGGCTGACCATGTCAGAGTAGTTGATAAAAAGGAGAAGGAGGAATGAAGAATGCAAATGGTTGAAGTACTCGTACCCGGAGGAAAAGCCTCTCCCGGACCTCCGCTTGGCCCTGCAATAGGACCGCTTGGACTCAATGTTAAGGATGTTGTTGACAGAATAAACAATGCTACAAAAGATTACGATGGTCTTTCTGTGCCGGTCAAAATCATAGTTCAGGATGATAGAAGCTTCGATGTCGAGGTCGGAGTTCCACCAGTATCTGCACTTGTCAAGAAAGAAATCGGTATAGAGAAGGGGTCTACCAAAACAGGGAGAGAATATGTTGGAGACATCAAAATTGACCAGATAATCAAAATCGCCAAAATAAAACAGAATGAGATTCTCAGCTACAGCTTGAAATCAGCAGTCAAGGAAATACTTGGAACCTGCACAACCATGGGTGTTACAGTGGAAGGAAAGCCTCCAAAGGAGATTCAGAGAGAGATTGATGAGGGAAAGGTGGAAATTGCGGAGTGAATTTTTACCGTTAATTTAAAATACAGATTCGGACTGGTCGGATGCTGTTGAGAAAATGTGAATATTAAATAGTGGGTGAAAATAATATTTTTGCCCGTAGGAGGCGTAAGCCGCAGGCACTACGGTGGTGAAAATGCTAATTGAAAAGGAAAAAATTGTTAATGCTGTAAATGAGGCGTTAAAAGCAAAGGAAAGAAAATTTGTTGAGACAGTCGAAATTGTAGTTAATCTCAGAAATATAGATTTCAAAAGACCCGAAAACAGAATCGATACTGTAATTGCACTTCCACATGGACTTGGAAAACCGAGAAAAGTTGCAATATTTGCCAAGGGTGAAACTGCCCTGAAGGCAAAGGAGAGTAACGTTCTTGTAATACCTCCAGAGGAGATTGACGAGCTTTCAAAGAACAGAAGACAGGCACGGAAAGTAGCAAAGGAGAATCACTTCTTTATTGCTGAGGCTCCACTGATGCCAGAAATTGGTAAAAAACTTGGTCCCGTTCTTGCACCGAGAGGAAAAATCCCACAGCCGATACCACCACTTTCAGACCCGAATCCTGTGATTGACAGGCTGAGAAAATCAATAAAAATCAGGACGAAAGATAGATCTACTTTTCACGCTCCAATAGGAAGTAAAAACATGTCTCCAGAAGATATTGCTGAGAATGCGTTAGAGGTTCTGAAAATAGTCGAGAATAAATACGAGAACGCTGCTCAAAATCTGAAATCTGTTTATATAAAAAGCACAATGGGTCCTGCAGTGAGGGTGGTTTAAATGGCAGCAGTAAAAGGACAGATTCCGGAATGGAAGTCAAAAACTGTGAGTGAGCTTGAGAATATCTTCAACACGTATCCAGTGGTTGGTATAGTAAGTTTCAGAGATGTCTCAGCAAAACAGATGCAGGAAATAAGAAGAAACTTCAAAGATACTTGTGTTATCAAGGTTACAAAGAATTCAATTATTGAGAAAACACTTGATGCAATTGACAATGATTTTTCAAGACTCAAAGACTATCTCGGGGACCAGGTTGCCGTGGTCGCTTCGGAGCTCAATCCTTTCAAATTGTATAAAAAGCTTGAAGAAACAAAGGTTGAGACTCCACTCAAACCCGGTCAGATTTCTCCTATAGATGTGGTTATTGAGAAAGGTCCCACAGCCTTCCCACCCGGTCCTGTTGTGGGAGAGTTGCAGGCTGCCGGGTTACCAGCAGTTATTGAGAAGGGGAAAATCGTCATAAAAAATACAGTAACCGTGATAAAAGCTGGTGAGAAAGTTAAACCAGAAGTTGCAAGAGGACTCGAGATGCTTGATATAAAGCCCACAAAGGTTGGTCTTGATGTCCGTGCCCTTTACGATAGAGGCGTTGTATTCACACCTGAAAATCTTGCAATAGACGCTGAAAAAATATTTGATGATTTCCTGAATGCTCACAAGCAGGCTCTCAACCTTGCAGTGAATTCTGCTTACGTTGTGCCTGAGACTGCTCAGATACTCATTACAAAAGCCGTCAGTGATGCGAGAAATCTTGCAATTAACGCTGGAATTCCCGAGAAATGTGTAATAGAAGATATAATCCTGAAATCCTATCAGGAGATGCTCACGCTTGCATCCCTTCTTCCGTCCGAGGCAATTGATGAAGAACTGGAAGAAAAACTACCTGGAGTTGTGAAGGTAACTGAGGTCACAGTAACTGAATCAGAAGAAGTGAAAGAGGAAGAAGAGAAGGAAGAAGAGGAAGAAGAGAAGGAAGAAGAGGCAATTGAGGGCCTTGGAGCTCTCTTTGGTTAACATGTAAGGAGGTATTGGTAATGGAATACGTATATGCTGCATTGATGCTGCACTCTGCTGGGAAAAACATAGATGAGGACAGTGTGAAAGCCGTACTGGAGGCTGCAGGCGTAACGGTGGATGATGCAAGAGTAAAAGCTCTTGTTGCCGCTCTTGAAGATGTCAATATAGATGATGCGATTTCAAAAGCCGCAATAGCCCCTGTGTCGCCGGCAGCACCAGCAGCACCAGCAGCAGAGGCAAAGGTAGAGGCAGAGGAAGAGAAGAAGGAAGAAGAGAAGGAAGAAGAGGAAGAAGAGAAGGAAGAAGAGGCAATTGAGGGCCTTGGAGCTCTCTTTGGTTAATTCTTCCTCCAAAATATTTTGGGGAATTAGTGCCTTGATTTAATTTTTTTTAATTAGTGAGCTGAATAAATATTTTCGCAGTATTTTTTACTGTACCAGCTCATCTTCGGAGATTATCCAAAGTATCTCAGGTCTTCATCACTTTTCCATTGCTGTACTGCCGTTTCCTGCATTTCCTTAATCTGCGCAATTACCTTTTCCATTTCTTTTGCCCTTTCATCCAGAGCCTCAACGCTGACTTCAATCTTAAGCATTCTCATGAGAATATCGAGGACTGCGCTTGCGCTCTTCGGGTCAACCATGTAACCTGAGGTAACACCCATCAGACAGGCAGCCGGGATGTTGTCAAGTTCAGCAACTCCGAGCAATAATCCTGATGCTCCTATTATGCCTCCCCCGGGCTCACCCTTATCGAACCTAACTCCAAATGATGTCAGCTCACTGATCAGTTCTTTATTATTTGCCGCTCCAAGCACATAAGGCTCTTCAACAAGCCTGCCCACACCATATCCGCCCAGTGTGAAGATTTTGGAGCAGTTGAACTTCCTTGCAATGTCCATGTAGGCATTAACAAGCTCAAAATGACCCTCGCTGCTGATACTCTGAAAATCACCTACGAGAATTACAAGGTCAGGAGACCCAGAGTTTGATTTATAAACGTAAACTTCATTTTTTGGCATCCTTATTGTTCCATCTTCTTCAACCATCACCTGAGGTGGAAAATAATGTGAACAGATTTCAACAATCTTTTCAGTCTCAAGCTCATTCACAAGATGGTCTGCCACAAGTTTACCGACATGACCTATACCGGGTAACCCTTCAATAAATATCGGGTCACTGAGCTTAAATTCTTCAGGGTCTTTTAAAAAGTTTATATTCACTTTTTGCAACACGAATATCACCTCCTGAAATTAAAAAAACCTTTTTCTTTCCTTAATCTTCTCCTGTACTTTCCATAAGGATCTTCAGGAGAGAAACGAGGAGGAATGGGCATGAACGTATCTTCTCCACACTTCGGACATGACTCTTTTAGCGTATACATCCCACACACCCTGCATTTCCTGAGTTTTACCTTCATGAAGCCTCTTTAAAGAATGTTCCCTCTCCTCCTGCCTTTTTAATTGACTTTAAAGTTCTATTTACAGCTTTTTTAAGTATATTTTCAGCAAGCTTGTAATCTGCAGCCTCAATATCTACTCTATATCTCGGGGAGCCAATATACTCAATTTTCATATCCACTTCATCTGTAGAAGCTTTATACGCCTCCTTTAAAGCTTTTTTTATCTTCTCAATTCCGTCTGGAGCTTTACATTTGAGTTCGAAGTAACCCCTAACCTTCACACTTGATGGTTTAATATTCTCATGTGCTATTTCATAAATTGCCTTCGCAAGTTCATCTCCCACAAAGGCAATGACTTCAGGCCCTTCAAATGCGCAATCCTCAAACGCCCCATAAACAGAGTCGTATTCTCTCATTATTCTCTTCCCTACTTCCAGAAGGTCTTTTTTACCTGCATTAACTTTTTCACCGGCGATTTCGAGCCACTTAAAAGCTTTAACTTCGTTTTTCCATTGCTGCATTTTTTCTCTTCTCTGCCTTTCATTCACATCTTTAATTGAGAGGTCAATATGCCCCCTTTTCGGGTTCAAATCAAGAACCTTGCATACAACCTTCTGGTCTTTCTTAACGTGGTCTCTGATGTCCTTAATCCACCCCGGTGCAATCTCACTGATGTGTACTAAACCTTCCTTGTTTTCATATTCATCGAGAGATATGAATGCTCCGAAGTCAAGAACCCGGGTAACTGTACCGATGACGAATTCGCCCCTTGAAGGATAACCATTTCTTTTTATTACAAGTTTTTCTCCACTCATCTCAACTCCAGTTTATGCAATAGAATTTAAAGGTTGCCTATGGTCAGTTTAAAAAAACTTAAAACCTGATTGGTAATCCACCCCCCATGCGTCGTAGAACAAAAAAGAAAAATGATAGAAGAATTGTCATTGACAGGTACAGGTGTGCCTACTGTGGTGCATGCATCTCAGTCTGTAAATATAATGCAAACGAACTTGTCGAGACTTTTCTTTCAATTAATGAGGATGAATGTAATACCTGCATGACCTGTATCAGAGTATGTCCGATGAAAGCACTGAGTCTGGAGGTTAAAAAATGAATTACGATGTGATTGTTATTGGAGCGGGCCCTGCAGGTAGTATTGCAGCAAAAACGGCAGCAGAGAAAGGATTGAACGTGTTACTTGTGGAGAAGAGACAGGAGATTGGTGTACCCGTTAGATGCGCCGAGGGTGTAAGCAAGGAGGCAATCTCAAGGTTTGTTGACGTGGATAGAAAGTGGATTGCTGCAGAGGTTAAGGGTGCAAAGGTTTACTCACCCGATGGGACGGAAGTTCAGATGACTGAAGAGATGGCAGGTGATGAAGTAGGTTTTGTACTTGAGAGAAAGATATTTGACAGATACCTCGCAAAGCTCGCAGGAAGAGCTGGCGCAGATGTTGTTGTAAAAACCACAGCTACCGGAATCGAAAGAGGAAAGGATGGTTTAAAAGTTAATTTCAGGAGAATGGGAGAGGAATTTTCTGAAGAAGCGAAAATCATAATCGGTGCAGATGGCGTTGAGAGTAGAGTTGGAAAATGGGCTGGTATAGACACAACACTGAAAACAGATGAGCTTGAGGTTTGCGTTCAGTATCTGATGACCGGAATCGAATTTGACCCCGAGTATTCATACTTCTGGTTTGGAAATGAGATTGCACCCGGTGGATATGTCTGGTTATTTCCAAAGGGTAATTCAACAGCTAACGTTGGAATTGGCATTTTACCGAAAATGGCTAAACTTTCTGCCAGAGAATACCTTGATAACTTCGTTAAGGAGAATTACAGCGAGGGTGAAGTAATAGAGATGGTTGCGGGGGGTGTACCTGTGAAAGGCCCCGTAAAGACGGCAGTTGCTGATAACGTGATGCTTGCTGGAGATGCCGCAAGACATTCAGACCCGATAACAGGGGGTGGTATAGCAAATGCCATGAAAGCCGGATTCTTTGCAGGTGGTGTTGCCGCTGAGGCAATCGAGAAAGGAGATTACTCTAAAAAAATGCTTGCGAAATACGATGAACTCTGGAAAAACGATTTCGGAAAAAGTCTGCATAGAAATAAAATTCTTCAGCAAAAACTGATTAAGATGGATGATAAAACTCTGAATACTCTCGCACACAGCATCGCCGGATACGATTTACAGGAATTCAGCGTTAAAAGGCTGGTCACTGAATTAATAAAGAAGAATCCTAAATTGCTCTGGGATTTGAAGAAGGTATTTATTTAGCTATTTTATATATTTGAAAAACCTAAATTATTTATTGTTCATCTTTGGTGGATAGTCAGGAGGTGTGAAAAATGGAACTCGGAATTACAGACCTTAAGCTGTCAAATCCAACCCCCAGCGAGGGAGAGGAAATAAAAGTATATGCTAAAATCAAGAATTTCGGAGGGAAGGTTGAGGGTGTGTGGGCAATTTTTTATTACACAACAGAACTCCCGTTCAAAAAAGAGGTTGTGGAGAAGTTCATAAAACCTGAATTTGAGATTTACAGAGAGCTCATTTCCAGACTTGATGAGGGGGAGAGCACGGTCATCACATTCGACTGGAAAGCTAAAAAAGATATGAAAACAATTTTCGTCTTCACAAAGGAGGAGACTTCCTGACTTAATTCGAAAGAACGTGTCAGGTTTTAACAAAAACAGGAATGTAAAATTTTTTTAATCCAGTCTGTGCTTTTACCTTATGAAACACAGATTGCTCTTTAACTTAATTTTAATAGCCTTCATAATTCTGTGCTCTGTCGAGGCTGCAGCATACACACTTTACGTCCCTGATTCATTTGAGAAAATCCAGTGGGCAATAGACAACGCCTCAACTGGAGACAGAATCGTCGTTAAAAGCGGAACATATGAAGAAAACATTATCATTGATAAAAGAATAACCCTCAGTGGATGGGATGTCGGAAATGGCATTCCTGTGGTGAATGCTGGAGGGAATGGAAGCGCAATTACAGTTTTAGCTGATGGCGTAACCATTACTGACTTTATCGCAGAAAACTCGGGTACTCTGGAGGATGCCGGATTTAAGGTGTTCTCAAATGACAACCTATTCAAGGGCAATATTGCAAGGAACAACAGGTACGGATTTTATCTAAATTCCTCTTCGAACAATACAATCACACAGAATACAATTAGCTATAATATAAGAGGAATGTCTCTCCAGAATTCTTCGGGAAACAGGATTTTCCTAAATGATTTCGTGAATAATCACAACGTTTTCGCAGACTCCCTCAATTTCTGGAATACAACAGAACCTCAGGAATATACGTATAACAACTACAGATTTGCCAATCGTCTCGGAAACTTCTGGATCGACTACAGTGGAGATGACCCTGATGGAAACGGGATAGGGGATGAACCGTATATGATTAGCCTTGCAAACAGAGATATTCTGCCCCTGATGGTCAGCTTTAAGCACTACCTGACTGTCAGGCCAATGCCCTCTCCAACTCCTTCACCAACCCCTTCACCAACCCCTTCACCAGCACCGACAGTTGAGATAACACACACTCCTCCACCATCTCCTTCTCCAACTCCTTCACCAACTCCTGAAACGACAATCATAAAGGAGGCTGAAACCCCGGGATTTGGAATCCTAATATTTATCCCGGGATTGCTGATATCAATAAAAATACTGCAAAATCGCAGTAAAAGGGAATAAAGCTGACAGGACGAGGGCTAAGGAACCTTTCCTGAAATTATTACAACAAGTTTATTCCAGAAGAAATAAGGTCCTTTCTCGACATACCTTATGTCATTCAGTCCAGCCTTGACAAACCATGCAACACACTGCTGAGTTGACGGGAAAAGCATAATACTTTCCGCAAATTTCCTCACCGCAAAGTTGTCCGGTTTTCTGGGAGCGAGAATAACCACCTTACCACCACTTTTTGTAACTCTTGTCATCTCCTCAATACCCCGCAAGGGGTTGGGCCAGTATTCTATGCTTCCTGCTGAAATAGCCGCATCAAAAGTGTCAGACTTAAATGGTAAATTTTCCGCATCTCCTCTGATGAAGTTGACAGAGGGGAATCTTGCAATCGCTTTAGCCATCTGTTCAGGAGTCAGATCAACCGCAGTTACAGTTTCTTCTCCCAATCTCGAGACTATTTCACCTGTCGTAAAGCCGGTTCCGCATCCGATTTCAATAACCTTACAGCCTGAATCCACTTCTGCCATGTCCACAACAAGCTCCCTCATCTCATCAGAATAGAAGATAGGATTTATCCCATCATAAATTTTTGAAAAATATCTGTAAAAATTCCTCGCTCTTTTTTTATTTTCGAGGATTCCCATAACAATCCAGATTTTCAATCAACTTTCGAAAAACTATGTTATTGTTCAGGTTCTTTCTCCTTAAAATATTCTGACAGCGGGATTTTACCGTACTTTGCGACCTTGACATTCAGTTGAACAATGTCTCTGCTTACTGTGTTCCCTCTTACGAGTTTTTTTCTCCTCAATCCATCTCTTTTCGGTTTGAATCCAACTCCACCACTTACGAGAATCCTTTTCCTTGTACTGCCAGCAACATCACCCCGGATGGGGATACCGTCTCTGTCACTGCCTCCCGTAATCTGCAACTCGTAGTCGGGAGGGAGTTCAACAAGCGTCCCATTGATTGACTCTCCCACTTTCTTGCCAATTATTTTATTTGCATTTGCCCCGCTAATCACTTTCTGATATGCCATACCAGATTTCGGGTCAGAAATTACAACTTTAAATTCCATTCATGCCACCTCACTTTCCCCAGAACGGGTTTTCTTTTCTCTTCAATTCAATAAATTCTTTAAACGCCTTCTTCATGTTCTCATTCAGCGTTTCAAACAAATCTCGCTCAATTACTTTTGCATGTTTTTCGGGAATTTCAACGAGGAGTTCTTCATCTCCCTGAAGTGTTCTTCCGATGGTTGCGCCCTCAATTGCCACAGCAATTTCATCATTCTCAACTGCAATATTTATGTTTTCACCGCCCTTCTGAATGCTCTTCACAATTCCAGCATTCATGCCATCAGTCTTAATTAATTTAACATCTTTCCTCAATTCTCCCGCAAGCACCTTTACACCAACTACCGCAGGTTTGCTTCTTCTGAATATAAAATCTTTAAGTAATTTTATTTTCGCAGGTTTGATTAAAGCCTCAATCTTCTGCCTTTCTCTTAACCTCTCCTCCTCGTGCCTCCATTCAAGATATTCATCAATAATGGAATATATTATTCTCCCTTCAAATATTCTAACTCCATACCTTTTAGCTTCTTCAACAATTCCCGGAAGTATTTTAACGTTGAAAGCCAGAATTACCCTGTTCAATTCATCTTTATTCGCAGATGCTGCAATCACATCTTTTTTATCAACGTATCCCACTTCAGCCTTTTTTATTGAAATGTCTGATGTTCTCAGTTCATTGATGAGTGCTTCGAGAGAACCTACTGTGTCTGTTTTTAAAACAATCCCTTCTTCCTCTGTTGAGATTGCTATGTCCTCGTATTCCTTTCTTATTCTCGCCTTAAATTGTACAATATCCTCATCACTTTCAATTTCTTCAAATTCACTTCCTGCAAGCACATTTTCAAGATTGGGGGCGGTTACCTTTACACCAGCAGCTGCGCTTATGCTTTTAACTGACTTGAACTTGCTCTCAACACGCATTTCTCTTGCCGGGCGAGGCTTCAGTATGCCCTTAATGTGCGTTACAACTACATCATCTATTCCCGCAATGACTATTCTATCTCCAACCTGCAGTTTTCCATCGTAGAGAATGATATCACACGTCATCCCGATTCCTTTCTCCTCTTTAACCTCGAGGATTGTACCTCTAGCTTTACCTTCCACATGCAATCTGAGACGTTCCTCCATAAACCTCTGCGCAAGCCCGAGAAGAATCATCAGTAATTCAGGAATTCCCGCGCCTGTCAGAGCAGAGATCGGTATAATAGCCACAGTCTTTGTGAAATCGGCAATTCTATCAAATCTGTCTGCTGAAAAACCGTGTTTGTAAAGCTCACCTATCAGCTCATATATTTTGTTGTCCAGCCTTTCCCTCGTGAAGTCGTCCTGCTGTGAGTATGCTTTCATAAAAGAAGAGAATTCAGACGCTTGCCAACCTGAAATCCTGTCTATTTTATTTGCTGCAACGACAAAGGGGGTCTTAAATGTTTTTAATATAGAAATGGCTTCCTCGGTCTGAGGCTTTATGCCTTCATTTATATCAATAATCAGCACCGCAAGGTCTGCCAGAGCCCCTCCTCTTTTTCTCAGATTCGTGAATGCACGATGCCCGGGAGTGTCAATGAACAGCAAACCGGGAACGTCAACCTTGACACCCCAGACATCCTTGCAGATATCTCTAATCAAATCAACAGGGATTTCCGTGGCTCCGATATGTTGAGTTATTCCTCCTGCTTCTTTTGCTGTAACCCGTGTTTTTCTGATTTTATCAAGTAATGTTGTTTTTCCATGGTCTACATGACCCAGAATGGAGACTATGGGAGTTCTTAATACAGACTGCTGCATTTTCTCAAAACCTATTCATAAAGCCATTTTTCGTCTATCTTCGAATAATCAAACAATTCATTATTACTAAAGAACAAATTGATTTCTCTCTCAGCTGATGCAAGAGAGTCAGAAGCATGAATAATATTTCTTCCTGTTTCAAGACCAAAATCTCCTCTTACTGTCCCGGGTGAGGCTTCCACAGGATTCGTTTTTCCCACAATCGTTCTGACTACATTCACCGCATTCCTGCCTTCAAAGACCATTGCAATTACAGGAGAACTTGTAATATACTCCACAAGATCATTAAAAAAGGGCTTTTCAGAGTGTTCAGCATAATGAGTGGATGCAAGGCCTTTATCCACCCATAGCATCTTCATTCCCACAATTTTAAGCCCTTTCCTTTCCAGTCTGCTGATTACTTCACCCACCAGAGACCTCTGGACTGCATCGGGCTTTATCATTACGAAAGTTCTTTCCAATGGAATCACTTCCCGTAATGCTTTGTCCACTTGAATTTTCTGGGATTTCTTTTGAGTTTTATCATATTTTTTTCACATTTGCGGGAACAGAAATACAGAACCTTGCCATCCTTTTTGACAAACATCTTTCCCGTTCCCGGCTCTATTTCTTCTCCACAAAAAGAGCAAATCTGTTTTTCCATTGTTCCACCTTTAATTCTACTTCACGAGAAGTTTCTTTGCCTCTCTTGCAGTCTCCTTTATACTTAAAATGTCTCCAACCTTGATGGGCCCAAAAACATTTCTTGTGATAATCCTGCCTTTATTTTCTCCACCAAGAACCCTCACTTTTACCTGATTTGCCTCACCATGCATTCCTGTCCTTCCAACGATTTCAATAACTTCAGCGGGCTGAATATCCTCTTCTTCTGCCATATTATCACCGCCTTACTTCTTCAAACCTTCAAGCTTTTTAATGAGCTGTCCGAGTTCCTTTTTCGTCTCGCCTTCGTTTACGATTGCTGCTGCAGAGCAATTAACGTGCAAACCAACTGCAATTCCCAGATTCTCCTTTCCACTGACATACACATACGGTGAGTTTTTCTCCTCACACAGGTATGGCAGGNGTGCAACTATCTCGGGCGGTTCCACGTCTGTTGCAATGTAAACAAGCCTTGCAAACCCTGATTCAACAGCCTTTGTCGTCTCATTCGTACCTTTTTTTATCTTTCCTGTCTCTCTGGCTTTTTCAAGCAATGCCAAAGCTTCATTCTGCAATTCTTCAGGAACTTCAAATCTCACATATACCATTCAATCACCTCTTTCATCTGTTCATCAATCATTGGCTTCCTAACCAAAGTTTTCACGGTTTTAAAGTTTTTGGTGTATGTGATGGAAAACTATTTAAAGAATAATGAATATATATTCAAAATATGCCAAGAAGGAAAAAATGCAGATGGGTAAGCGTTGATATACTGCCAAAAAAAGGTGGTGAGACTGAATTGTCCGCAGATGAAATGGAGGCGGTAAGACTGGTGGATGTTGAAGGAATCAATCAGGTGGATGCAGCAGAGAAAATGGGTGTATCTCAACCTACCCTCCATAGAATTCTCAGAGAAGCGAGAAGAAAAATTGGAATTGCCATTTTAGAAGGTAATAATGTAAAAATAACGGGAGGTGACCACATAATGAGGAAGTTCAAGTGTTATAGCTGTGGAAACGAATGGGATGAACCATATGGCACTGGAAAGCCTGACTGCCCGAAATGCAGTAGTAATAACACAGGCAGAATAGATGCAGGCAGGTGCAGAGTGGGTTCAGGAAGAGGAAAAGATGGCGGTAAGGGTTCAGGAAGAGGAAGAGGATGCAGAAGAAATGAATGATGCTATTAGAGCCGGAAAAGTTTCTGTAGTCTTCAATCTTGTTTTTTCGATATTAAAAGGAATCGCAGGCTTGCTTGCTGGAAGTATAGCACTCCTTGCAGATGCGCTTCATTCGCTTGTTGATGTTTTAGGGTCGTTACTTGTCTGGATGGGGATTAAAATTGCTTCGAGGCCTGCGGATGCAGAGCATCCATATGGTCACTTTAAAGCTGAAAGTCTGGCAGAACTGGGAGTGGGGACAATTATACTTCTTTCCTCACTCCTGATTGTAAAAGAATCGATTGATGGATTCCTCAATGTCTCGATTCCGGCAGTTGAACACTATGCAGTTGCAGTTGCCCTCCTGTCAGCGTTTGGGAATGAGTTACTTGCACGATATAAAATTTCAGTAGGGAAAAGAACAAAATCATCTGCTCTGATTGCTGAAGGTAAACACTCTCGAGCTGATGTTCTGAGCTCTCTTTCAGTTGTTGCAGGCTTCATTTTTGTAAAAATCGGTTACTGGTGGGCAGACCCGGTTGTCGCACTTGCAATTTCGGTTCTGATATTGCAAATGGGATTGAAAATACTGAAAAATTCTGCAGATGCTCTGATGGACAAAACAGATAAAGAACTTTCTGAGCATATTTCAAAAATTATTGAAGATGTGGAAGGTGTTGAATCAGTTAATATGGTTGCTACACGTGGAACGTGGAAGAACAAAATTGTAGACGTGGAATTTGATGTAAATCCATGGACTCCACCAGAAGCTATCAAAGGGGTACAGGATAAGGTAATTTCGAGCGTGAAATCAATGTTTCCGGAAGTGAATTCGGTCAAACCTATAATCAGATTTGCAACGGGTAAATACCGGATAGCAATTCCTTCGGAAGGAGATAAATACACTGGTGATTTCGGGAGTCGGTACTACACGATATTTGATGTAAACAAAGAAGTTATTTCCTGCAGGAAAATTGATAACCCCCATTACAACGCAGAGAAAAGAAAAGGGTATCTCATCGCTGAATTGCTTGAGAAAGAGGGTGTTAATGTTGTGGTTGTAAGTAAAATTGGTGAAGGTGGAGAAGGGCACCTCAAAGGAAGGGGAATTATCGTGGAACGTATGCCCGGCAACAGTGTTTCCGAAGTTGTAAATGAGTTTGTAAAAAAAGTTAAACTGCGAGGGGTCGAAAACCTGTAAAGTTCAGTGAGAGAGTTGACTTAGTGGGAGAGCTGGATGATTAAAAGGCAGAAAAGACTTGAGAAAAAAATTGCTGCTGAAAGAATTAATATTCTTATCCGGAAAGCAAGAAAGATTATGATTGAAGATTATGATACTGCAAAGAGGTATGTATTTCTAGCAAATAAAATTTCAAAGAGGTATAGAGTCAGGGTTCCAGAAGAACTGAGAATTCTTTTCTGTAAAAAATGCTACTATCCCTACCGGTCAGACAGATTCAGGGTAAGGGTTAGAAAGTCCAGAGTAATTACATCCTGTCTTAACTGTGGAAAAGAAAGAAGAATTCCGATTTCTCCTAGAAGAGGGGAAAAATTAAAATAGCCTTCAAACAACCTCTTTTTTCATATTGAGGGGAAGTGAAGGTGTGATAAATGATTTCTGATTCGATAAGAGACAAAATACTGGCATTAGCCAGTGAGATTAAAGAAGTAGACGAATACAAGGATTTAAAGTCCAAAGAAGAGATATTGAGGGGTGATTCAGAGGCACAAAACCTGCTGACTGAGTTTCAACAAAAACAGCAGGATTTCGTAAGGAAAAAAATGGCAGGAGAAATTGACGAGGATTTAATTGGAGAAATAACGAAATTGCAGTCTGAACTTGAGAGTAACGAAAGTATCACAAATTTTATTGCTTCTTACGGAAAATTCCTGAATATCCTTGGAGAAATAGGAGATAGCATCAGCAGAGAAATTAACTTCGATTTTGGTGAGGTATATAGAAGATAATTAAACCATATCCAAGCAATCTAAAGTATCTCTTCAATTTTTTATTATTTTATCCTTTATTACAAAGTATTTTCAAATTTCAGGTGGTGAATTCAGGGTCACCCCCAAAAAGAAGATTTAAAAACCCTTCATTGCCGGTTGGAGGGTGGTGTTAAATCCGGGGTGACCCTACTACTAAAATGAACTACCAGTTAATAAGTGTTATGATTATGTAATCGATAATTGTCAGTTGGCGTGATTTTATTCTAAAAAAACCTACCACCATACTACCACCATAATTCACCTACCGCGGAGGCGGTTCATAAGGCTCGCTATGATTCCAGTCTTTATATGCCCCATATTCCCATATATAATGTGTTTCAGTTCCAGAAGCGTTGAATTCCTGTGTTGGGAACCATAAGCCTTCGCCAGCTTCCCATGGATTGTTTCGTTCACCTCTCGGGTTAACTTTAAAGCCAAATGACATGTACTTCATCCAGGTGAAGTTTGCCTCAACTCTTGTATGTGTGTGGCATGCAACGCACGCTTCAGTCCCATTTGGCATCTGGTCATCATTTTCAGCAGTATTTACAAATTCAAAGTGTGGGTCATTGTTAAAGGCGTGAGCTTCTGCATAATGGCAATATTCACATGGCACAACGGTTGCGGCATGTTTACCTGCAGATGAGCTGACATCACCCGGATAAAGTGGCTCCACCTGATGACAGAGAACGCATGCTTCCCAGACCGGATATGCTGATGCTGGTGGGTGGTAATTAGAGCTGGATTTGAACTCCTCAGCAACATCTGCATGACATTTTTCACAGGGCAGTGTTTCTTTGTAGTACCACGTGTGCTGTCCTGCAAACAGTGTAACTGTGGATGGCAGAACGAGAGCGCTTATTCCCAGAAGAGCCAGAATAACCACTGCAAATTTTCCTATATTTTTATCCACGTATTCACCTCCTCCAATTCCCGGAGATTTTTCCGGGCCAATTTATCCACATTATTATTACAACAACAATTACTATTTATTTCTTTCGGGAGATTTTATAATACATAGCAATAATTAATTGATATGAAAAATATCCTCCAACGAAAAAAAGAGAATGAGAAGTGACAATTCAAGTTTTCATAAACAGAAACTGCAATCTGGTATTCAACAGCAGAAAAAATAAAAAAATTAACCGCCAGAGATAACTCTCAGGATTTTCACAGTGCCCCCCTCAACGACATCATCGGAAGGTACTGGAACGCCGCCCTTAATGATTAAAACTGTCTCAGGATTGATTCCAAACTCCTCAAGAACCTGAACATAAGTTTTGTTGCAATCAAGGTATAAAGAAGTGGTTTCCTTTTGAAGACCACTGAACTCAATATTTAATTTAATCTTCCTCTGTGAGGAGTTCTTTTGCGACTTCTCTGAGATTTTTTACCCCTCCTTTATTTAAAATCTCTTTTTTTATGTCCTCAACGTTTTGTTGAAGAAGTCTTTCGTCCTTGTTGGCTTCTTTACGCTTGCCCTTTCTCTCAAAAAGTCTCCACTTAAAACGTCGCATATTATTATTGAGTACTTTATCCTAATAATCCTTTCGTATGTGAAATTCCTTAAAAATATTATAAAAGATTGTTAATTGAGCCATAGTCGATAAAATTCCAATAAAATCATTTAAACACAGAAATAAGGTCATGTCTGTTTTTTTGAATCAAAATATTCTTCAGAGCTTTTTTTAACTCATGAAAATCCTTATTTTTTGCACTTACAGGAAAGACGATTTCCTTCCACTGAGTCCACGGGGGATTCATGCCAAGCTTATCAACAATCCTGTTCAGTGTTGAATCCGGGTTTTTCACCAGATCAATTTTATTTACAGCAAGAATTGGTTTTGATACTTCTTTCAAAAAAGAGAACATATCAATGTCCACAGGCACTTCCCCTCTTTTTTCCCACCGCTCCACAACTTCAATGAAGGACTTCCCATCAATAACATGAACTGTTGTTAGAATTCTGCCTGAGTTATCTTCAATATACCTTACAATAAAATCCTTAACTTTCTCGTTGAATTCTCTGCTGACTCCGTGAATATATCCGAAACCGGGCATATCTGTGATGAGTAAATCACGATACTTGATGAAATTTGGTTTAATTGTGGTTCCGGGCTTTTTACCCTTTTTGACTTTTATTCCAAATAAATTTGAGAAGAGCGTTGACTTCCCGACATTTGACCGTCCTACAAAAACGATTTCGTATTTAAATGGGCCAGAGGCCATAGTATGCGTTGAGAATCATGACAAGAATTCCAACAGCAAGTCCAAATAATAGAATATTTCTGGGAGCTATTTTAAATTGCGTTTTTTCCTCCTCAAAATATCTCATTATTCCCGCAGACGACATCAGAGGAGGGTTTTTAGTTTTGCCTTTAGCCATGATAGATAGTAAGAATGTCTGTATTTAATTTTAACTGAGAACTAAATACCTGCGGATGACAACCGAAAGGAAAAAATTGAATGAAGTTGATTCGGGAGTAGTTAAAAATTTACAGAAGGTTGTGAATTTTATGGAAGAAAAGAAATATTACCCTGTTAAAAGATATCTGGAGATTCAGAGGAGTGCAATATTAGATATGGAAGGATTCTGGTCCAAGGAGGCGAGAGATATTCCCTGGTTTAAAGAATGGGATAAAGTTCTTGAATGGGAGCCTCCCTTCGCGAAATGGTTTGTTGGAGCGAAATTGAATGCATGTTACACATGTGTTGATATTCACATGATATCATGGCGTAAAAATAAGGTTGCTATATACTGGGAAGGTGAAGATGGTTCTACAAAGTCTTACAGTTACGCTCAGCTTTACCGCGAGGTGAATAAATTTGCATCTATCATGAAAAATCTGGGAGTCAGAGAAGGTGATATTGTTGTCCTGTATCTTCCAATGATTCCAGAGCTGCCGATTTCAATGCTCGCTACTGCAAGAATCGGGGCAACCCACACAGTCGTATTTTCAGGATTCAGCAGTCAGGCTCTTGCTGACAGAATCAACGATACCGGAGCAAAGTATCTCGTAACAGCAGATTTCGGAATGCGGAGGGGAAAGCACTACCCATTGAAGACCATCGTTGATGAGGCATTAAAGCAAACGCCAACAGTTCAAAAAGTGATTTTCATAAAAAGGTCTGAAGAGGAGATAGAGCTCATGGATGGCAGGGACTTCACATACCAAGAATTAATGGAGAAAGCAGAAAAATACGTCGAACCGGTTGCTGTAGAGTCAACACACCCTCTTTACATACTCTATACCTCAGGGACTACAGGAAAACCTAAGGGAATAATACATTCCACTGGAGGTTATCTCGTTTACAACTATGTAACATATAAATGGGTTTTCGATATTTCCGATGAATCAATATACTGGTGCACCGCAGATGTTGGCTGGGTTACTGGCCATTCTTCAATTGTATATGCTCCACTGCTCCACGGTGCAACAATTCTCGTGTATGAAGGCGCTCCAGATTACCCGCAGCCAGACAGATGGTGGGAGCTCATCGAAAGATATGGTGTAACAATTTTTTACACATCCCCAACTGCCATCAGAATGTTCATGAGATACGGAGAGGAGTGGATAAAGAAACACGACTTGAGCAGCCTTAAGATTCTTGGTTCAGTTGGAGAACCAATCAATCCTGAAGTGTGGGAGTGGTATTATCAGGTTATTGGGGGTGAGAGGTGCCCGATTGTCGATACATGGTGGCAGACTGAGACGGGAGGCATCATGATTTCTCCTGCTCCGGGACTGGAGCTTGTGCCTCTCAAGCCCGGCTCTGCAACACTTCCGCTGCCAGGTATTGATGCTGAGGTTGTAGATGATACAGGAAAACCTGTACCTCCTGGCAAGAAAGGTTACCTCGTAATCAGAAAACCGTGGCCCAGCATGTTGATGGGAATATACAAGGATCCTGAGAGGTACAGAGAGGTTTACTGGTCAAAATTTGAAGGATTGTATTATACCGGAGATTACGCAATTAAGGATGAAGAAGGATACTTCTGGATTCTTGGAAGGGCTGATGAAGTGCTGAAAGTAGCTGGACATAGAATGGGCACTGCCGAGATTGAAAGTGTTGTTGTTGAGGTGCCTTTTGTCGCTGAAGCGGCTGTAATCGGCATCCCTGACCCAATAAAAGGGGAAAATATCGTCATATTTGCAATATTGAAGGAAGGATACAGAGAGGATGGAAAATTAAAGGATGAGATTGTCAAAGCACTCAGAAAGCAAATTGGGCCTATTGCAACTCCAAAATCGATACATTTTGTTGAGAAACTTCCAAAAACGAGATCAGGGAAGATAATGAGGAGAGTGTTGAAGGCAATTGTGAAGGGCGAAACAATCGGGGATATTTCCACTCTCGAGGATGAAGCTTCAGTGGAAGAAATAAAAACAATCTTTCACGAATTTAAGGAAATTTTCGGGAAAGATGACAGCAATAAAAGTGAAAATTAATAAGCTTGATACTCAAATTTTTTTATGTACAGGTGTGATTTGATAACCCTGACAGGGGATGTGAAAAAAGGGATTTTATCCCTGACTGATAAAATAGAATTCGAAGAGAAGGATGTTGAGACCGAATACGTAGTTTCTCCTTCATTCTTTAATGCTCATGTCCATCTGGGCGATTCTCATATTAAAGACCCGCCATTCATCGAGCTTGAGAAGCTTGTCGGTCCTGGAGGATTCAAGTTTCAGATGATGTCGAAAGGGGGTGTTGAAGCAATAAAAGATTCGATAGAGATTGCATTATCATCAGGAACAACAATTCTTGCTGATTTTAGGGAAGGGGGTGTTGAGGGGATAAACATTCTTAAAAAAGCCGACAAAAATAGAGTTTGTTTTCCTTTTGCAAGACCCTCGGATGTTGAAGAGGCGAAATTGCTTGCAGAAGACGAATACGTGAAGGGTTTCGGAATGAGCAGCACAAGAGACCATGAGATCGAATTTCTTGAAGAGATAAGAAAGATTGCAAAATGTTCAGGAAAGTTATTTGGAATACATGCAGGAGAAAGAGATGCTGAAGATGTTGATGGGGCAATCAACCTGAATCCGGATTTTATTGTTCACATGAATATGGCTGAGAAATCACAGATAAAAAGAGTGATGGAAGAGAATATTCCAGTTGTTTCCTGCATCCGTTCAAACGCTTTTTTCGGTCTCTTAAATCTGGAAAATTATGGAATTTTAGCAGATTACGAAAAATGGTTGATTGGAACAGATAATGTAATGGTTGCGTCCCCTTCAATTCTCGCTGAATTAAAGTTTGCTGCCTATCTGCTGAGGAGAGATGTAGAGATTTTCATGTCCGCTTTGAGGGGTTTCGAGCTGTTTGACAGTAAACCCTCACTTGTTATATACAGTAAAAATAAGAATTTATCCTGTTCGCTTAATTCATTTGCATCCATTGTCAGGAGAGCTGAGAAAGATGATATAATTAACATAATCGATATGAACGACCTTAAAAATATATTCGATTATTAATTCTAAATTTCAATAATATATCTTTTCACATAATTTTAGCATAAACTGTGGAAATGTTTAAGTATTTTGAGAACATATACAGTTTAATTCCGGTTGAAAAGGGGGTGGTGTGAAAAGGTTAATGAACTTAAAAGCATTTAAATAATAAATTTAGTATGGGTTCAAGTGACCCTATAAACTTCCATAACAATTCCTGAGACCTCTTCTGATTTTCTTAAAAATTCCTGAATTTAAAACAGAGAACAGGTTGGAGGAGAGAATATCCAGCATATCCTTAAACTGAATTTCGGTTGGGCTGAAGTGGTTAAGATTATGGTTTATGTGTAAAAAAATTAGGTGGTTGATATGAAGATTGGGGAAGTTATGATAAAAGATGTTGTGTCGGCTGATTATAAAACACCTGTAATAGAGGTATGTAAAATTATGGGAGAGAGAAGAATAGGGAGTGTCTTAATTACAAAAGGCGAGAAGCCGTACGGAATCTTCACGGAAAGAGACTTGCTTTCCAAAGTTTTGCTTGAAGGGAACCTTGATGATGAGGTTGGAAAGTACACTTCAACCCCCCTGATAACAGTTTCTCCAGACTACAGTGTGAAAGAATCGGCAAGAATAATGACTGATATGAGAATCAAGAGGCTCGTAATTATTGAGGGAGATGAAGTAAGGGGAATTTTTACTGCTGCCAATTTAGCCGAGGTCTGCGCCAGGTCTCCCCTGAAATTCTGAGGTGGTTAAGATGGATATAGTATGCGGAACCTGTGGGAGAGAACTCAGGGCAGAGGACGAGGAAAAGACATGGAGGGAATGCAGAATCTGTAAAAAACCAGTTTGTCTGGATGATATTCACTACATAGGCGTCTGGAGGAGGGGGCTATATAGAGACTACGTCGAGGTTATACCTGTTTGCGAGAACGATATGCCAAGAAAGAGGAGATGATGTAAGTTTTAATATTTAAAGTTATAAAGGAGGGGTGAAAATGTTTGAAAAAATTTTGTTTCCAACAGATTTTTCGGAAGTCTCTCTGCACGCATTGACTAACTGTATACCAGAGCTATTCAATATGGGTGCAAAAGAGGTTATCGTTGTTCATGTTGTTGATGTAATACCCGAAGACATCGTGACTATTGATGTTCTGGAGAAAAATGCGAGGGAGAGACTTGAAAGCCTGATTGCTGACCTGAAAAAGAATGGCAAATTACGTCAGATTGTTTCAATCGGGGCTCCATCCAAGGAGATAGCTGCAGAAGCAATATGTCCATCATTTGAGATTGTCGAACAGGCAAAATGCGAGATGGTTGATTTGATTGTTATCCCGACCAAGGGTAAAAACATTCTCAGAGAGATGCTGATTGGAAGTACAGCAAGAAACGTTGCCAGAACGAGTAAAGTTCCTGTTCTACTTCTAAATTACAAATGGGACAGGAAAAAAAAGAGACCCAAAAAAGAAATTGAATGTAACCGTTTATTTGACAAACCACTTATAGCACTTGATTTATCAACCTGCTCGGACGCAATAATTGGCAGGATCAAAAAGTTTGAAGAGAAAGTTAAGGAGGGTGTCCTCTACCATGTGGTTGATTATGGAAGTCCTGAGGAGACTGAGGAAAATGTCAGCGAAGCGAAGAGGCAACTCGAGAAATATGAGAAGAAGTTGTCCTTCTCCGTCAAAAAGAGGGTTGACTCGGGTGAAGCATCAGAGAGTATTCTGGATGTTGCTGAGGATGAGGATGCAACTCTGATTGTAGCAGGAAAGCTTGGCAGGGGGATGGTGAAAGAAATCCTGATTGGAAGTACAGCAAATGCAATTATGAGAAGGTCTAAAATACCAGTTTTTCTGATTTCCTGCTGACCTCTATTTTTTTAGCCACAAACTTGTCAGGAAAGATGAATTCCGAAAGAGAAATAGAAGAAGAGGCCGAAGAAAAACCGGATGAGATTTATCTTGTTCCACATACTCATTACGATGCAATATGCTTTCTCACAAAAGAGGATTTCTTCTATGTGACAATAGACCTGATTCTGAAGAAAGTTATTGACATTCTCGATAAAACTGATGACTATAAATTCACAATAGAACAGACTTTTCTGCTTGAAGAGGTGGAGAAGAGGCTTCCTGAGTTATTTTCAAGAATGAGAGAATACATAAAGCAGGGAAGAATTGAGATTGCTGATGGTGAGTATCTGATGGCAGACACGATGCTGCCACAGGAGGAGACGCTTGTAAGAGAAATACTCTTTGGTAAAAATTACATAAAAGAGAAGTTCGGTGTTGAAGTCCCGGTTATGTGGCAGGTGGACAGATTCGGGAAGAATGCCCAGCTTCCACAAATATACACTAAATCAGGGTATAAGTGGGTTGTGTTCAGGAGTGGATGCCCTGAAAGAAATCCATCTGAGTTTCTGTGGGAGGGGCTGGATGGCACGAAGATAATAGCTCACTGGATGCCTCTTGGATTTATAACCGAATCCGATTTGAACAAGTTAGAAAGAATATACCTTGAGCTGAGGAGAATCTCTCTGACAAACCACATCCTGATTCCTTACGGTGGCAGAATCACGATACCACGATCGGATACTTCTGAAATTGTGAATGAATGGAACAAGAAGCACAGATCAAGAATGAAAATAGCAACGCCATCTGAATTTTTTAAAGCTCTTGAGAAAGAGCCCGTGGAGATGCCGATAAGGAGAGGCGAGATGTTTTCAGGCAAGTATTCTGATGTTTTTCCCGACTGCTCTTCAAGCAGGATATGGGTAAAGAAGAGCCTGAGGAGATATGAGAGCTGGTTACTCAGTTTTGAAAGGTATGTTGCGATACTCAAGATTTTAAATTTCCATGAGCAGTACACAGAGGAGCTCAGGGATTTCTGGAAAAAAATTCTGTTTATGGGATTTCACAATGTTATTCCCGGAACAAGTATGGACAGTGCATATGAAGAGGTTAGAGACTATATCGGGTTTTTAAAGACTAAACTGTCTTATCTCACCCCTAAGGTTCTTAAAGAGGTTATCGATGCTGACTTGAGGAAAGAAACATATGGGGATGTGGTGGTTTTCAATCCCCTGTCGTGGGACGTCTCCAACTGGGTTGAAGTTGATTTAAACTTTGATGAGGGAGATGTGAAAAAAATTGGGGGGCTGAGGAGTGAGGATGAAGAAATAGATGTGGAGATTCTCAGATTTACAAGATATGAAGATGAATCTCTGAGATACGCGAGGATTGGTTTCGTTGCAAACGTTCCTGCTGCTGGATATAAAGTATATAAAATTATGAAGGGTGTGCCCAAGGGCAACGGTAATTTTATCAGAATAAAAGGTAACATAATCGAAACGAAGAATTTTGATGTAAGATTTAATTCCAGAAATGGACTAATTGATGTAATTAAGAACGGGATTAAGGTTTGCAGGGCAAATGAGCTTGTTCTTGAAGAGGAGATCGGAGATTTATACTGTCACAAAGAGACTACAGGTTGCCCGCTCAAAACAGAAGGTGGGGAAGGAGTAAGATACGGTTCCTTCAGAATGAAGAACTTCTGGATTGAGAAATCTCCAGTAAGACGGGTTATACACATTGAAGTGGACTACTTTTCCCTGAGATGGCCCTACAGGCTCGTGGATACTCTTAGGCCTATGATCTGGCGGCACAATTTCCAGAAGGTGAGAAAAAAGATAATAGTATACAGAGATTTGCCGAGAATAGATTTTGTAACCACTGTCAAAGAAGAACATCCACGGTTGAGGTTGAGGGTCAGATTTTCAACAGAAATCTTCAAAATCCCTGAATACTGCTGCGATTCTCAGTTCGGTACTGTAACAAGGCCAACAAACCAGTACTATTATGAGCCTGAGGGATGGAAAGAGAAGCCTTCAGGAATATTTCCCTCCCTCAGATGGGTTGATTACAGCAATGGAAAGATTGGAATGACAATTATAAATAAAGGAACTCCGGAGAATGAGGTCAGAGAGGGTAGCGTTTATATCACATTACTCAGAGGTGTGGATATGCTCTCATCAGACGGAATGGCTGGCCCTGCAATACCTGTTCCGGATGCAAGAGAGCTTAAAACATACACATTCAGGTATTCTCTTTATCCACATGAAGGAGACTGGAGGGGAGCAAAATCATATAAACATGGATTTGAATTCAATTATGACCTTGTTGCGATGCAATTGCCAAGAGCTAAAAAATTCCGTGTTAAGAGGTCTTTTTTAAAACTTGAGCCCGACAACATTGTAATGACCGCTCTGAAACCATCAGAAGATGGAGAAGGTGTGATTCTGAGGTTCTACGAGGCATCGGGTGAGGAGACTGACGCTCGTCTGGTTTTATTTAAAAAACCTGAAAAAGCTGTAAAAACAAACCTGATTGAAGAAGAACTGGAGGAAATAACAGCCGGAGAGAATATTGAGATTAAAGTCAAACCTTTTGAGATTGTTACGATCAAATTGGTTTTTTAGAAATTGAGGATTATTAATGTAATTCTGTTAGTTACAGGAAGAAACGGAAGTAATATAAGAAGTTTTAACAGATTCCCAGTTCACCATTCCAGTAAACAATGCTCTGCCACCAGTCGTAAAATTGCTTATACATTTTTTTGAATGATTCAGGTTTCTCCATCAGTATCTCGTTGAATGCCTCAAACATTTCTTCAATTTCTGCACTTTCAGGTGTATGCATTTCTTCCATATTTTTAATATGGGCTGATAAACTAAATAACTTTTGTGAATTGTGTTTACATTAGACAGTACTGCAATTTTGAACGATTCATAATGCATAAAGGTTCAGAAGATTATTTCATTTTGGCAACATTTCGATTTCCGAAATGTAGGGGAAAAATATTTATCCATTTGATATTCTGTGGATACCGTGAAGGCTGAAAATGTAATGAATAAGAATGTAATATATGCCACTCTCCCAGATACGAGAGAAAATGTACTCGGTCTTTTCAAGAAATACCATATTTCCGCCGTTCCTGTCATCAAAAATGGAAGTTTAGCAGGAATAGTTACAAGAAAAGACCTTCTGAGGAAGATTGATGAGGATCAACTTGCTCTCCTGATGACCCCGAATCCAACGACCGTACAGGCATCAGAATCCATTAAAAAAGTAGCTGAGATATTTGCAAAAACAGGATTTCGTCGATTGCCTGTTCTTGATGGTGAAGAACTGGTTGGCATTATTACATTGAGAGACATGATGAAGAAGATTTCGGAGATGTCAATCGAGGAAGTTGTGGAAAAATACGTTTCAAGAGAGGTTACGTGTGTCTGGGAAGAGACGCCGTTGAACATCGTTGGAGAAATAATGCGCGTTGCCAATGCGGAACTTTGCCCGATACTCGACAACAATGCAGAGGTTGTGGGAAGAATAGATGAAAAAATAATGCTCACGGAATCCCTTATAGAGGAATTTATTGAGCAAACCCATTATTCCTCTTCAAGCGACTCAGATGATGCCTGGACATGGGATAGTATAAGGGACTTTTCCGTAAAATATTTCGAAGTAAGTGTTGTGAAGCTGCCAAAGGAGGCGGTTAAGAATTTCATGAAAAAACCTGTATTCGTATATCCACAGACTTCCGTTTCCAAATGCGCAAAGGAGATGGTCAGAAATGACATTGACCACATGCCAGTTCTGGACGCTGAGAATAGACTTATGGGTCTGGTCAATGATATAGAACTAGTTAAGGTGTTGCTGAAATAACTACGTTAAAATACTTAAAACGCAATCGAGTACTTTTTTCCTCACTATTTCAGGTGATTCATCTGTATCTATTACAACCATTTCATCATTCAGAGAGAGAAAAATTTCTCTGACTTTTTGCAGATACCCGATGTCCTCAAACCTGTCTGGTCTTCCCCTTCCCTCTATCCTTCTGATTGCTTTAGCCGGATCAATATCAAGAAAGATTACAAGGTCTGGTTTGGGGGCTATTTCTTCATTCTTTTTACGTATTTCCTCAACATCAAGCCCCAGCGCCCCCTGATACGCCATCGTGGAATAATAATAGCGATCCATCAAAACAATCTTGTTCTCCTTCAGAGACGGAAGTATGTTTCTTTCCACATCATATTTCCTGTCCAGAATAAAAAGTTCGAGTTCCTCCTCGGGCTTTAAACCTTCTGAGGTCATAACCTTTACACCCCACTCACTTCCCGTGGGTTCTTTAAATACAACAACATCGTAACCCCTTTTTCGAAGCTCCTCTCTGAGAAAATTTACAGCACTTGTCTTTCCCGAACCGTCGATACCTTCAATTGCAATGAGCATAATTCGAGTCTACAGTCAATTCTTTAAATTTTCCTTTAAATTTTCTGCAAAGTAAGGCAGGACTGGATGTTATTCTACTTAGCTAATATTGGGAGACAGGCTAAAAAGAATGAGAATGATATGTAACACAGCAACATTTACGGTTTTGGGACAAAATTCACAGACTCATTCTTCTACCACATACTTTGTAACAATCACATAAACCCTCCTCTTGAGATATCTCTTTGGTACATCTGCCTTG
>MTMJ01000049.1 GCA_002010045.1 Archaeoglobus sp. JdFR-22
GTTGTCAATGTCCTTTTGATTGGGATGGTTGTAGCTGTTGGTATAAGAGAAAAGAGAGTCTTGCAGAGGTTGGCTGAGATGTGAGTTGGCAAGTACCTTACCTGAATATTATAACGTCACTGCGTACATAGGAATCGGTTCGTTCTTTGTAAAGGACTTCAATGCTGCAATGAATGCGCAGGCAAATGCCACAACCAGTATGTATTCATTGAACCTTACGGGGACAGCTTCAGGCGTAACATATATAATTGTAGCTTATGCAAAGAACAGCACCGGATACTTCAGTGGAAGTAAGGTTATCAATGTAACGACAGGTAACTTGCAGAATCAGAATATCACACTCTATCCGCTCTACGGGACTTACAGGACAGGTGGGCACGTTAACACTAACAAAACCAGATTTGTGTTTCAGGATAACTATGGTAACAACCTGACAGGCTTACACGTCTCAATTAACATAAGTGAACCTGTAGGTTACAGGCGGTATGAGGAGTCAGCACACAGCGTAAATTATGTGGATATACCCATAGTTCAGGGAAGCAATATCACTCTAAATATCTTCAGTCCGCAGTCACCACCGAGAAAGAAGGTCTACAATTCATCACAGCTTGCTGCAAACGATACAATAACAATTACACTGCCGAAGATGGAATTCAAAGACCCGTTATCGAACAACCCATTGCAAAACATCAGTTTGAAGTTCATAAAGACGACCTCTGCCTGCAGCACGCCCTATCCCTCATCAAGCTGCATACTCTATGAAGTAACAAATGCCACAAATTTTGACCCGATGAAGGCATTGATGGCCGGTACAATCAGTATTCGAACAGAACAACAGAATGGAATGGTTGTTGAGTTCCTGAATGTTGATCTTGTTAATTCAGGACCTCCAGATGCTCATTTCTCACCCAATGCAACTGAAGAGATAACTTCAGGCGATACATTTGCAGAGGTCTGGCAGGTGGGTTCATTTGCGCCAGAAATCTATGACCATGTTTTGATAGGAATACCCTACGACGAGTCAGAATTGAGTGAAAATGACCCCGTCTCGATAAAGTTCAGGTATCTGTATGATGACGATATGAATATAATCTGGAATGTAAGTGAAGATAGTGTTTCAGTTGTTGTGGGACTTGGATATGGAGATTACAATCAGAGTTATTTCACAACAGGAGTTGTATGCAGCGATACTTACAGCACACTTGATGCTTCCGGAGAATGCTACAGAAATAAGACGGATAACATGCTCTGGTTCACAATACCCCACTTCTCAGGAGGTGCACCGCAGGTAGAAGGTTCTGTGCCAGAGGAAGAGGAAGAGGAAGAGGAAGAAACAACCACAACCACTTCAGGTGGAGGAGGTGGCGGTGGAGGCGGATTGCTGCCACCACCTCTTACAGCACCATCAGAGATAGCAGAGTCGATTGTAAAATTCCTGAAAGCAAATGAGGTGAAGATTATAACAGTGCCATCAATAATAATGGAAGAGATTGGACTGACAGAGATTGAGGCTATACTTGATAGAAGCCTGACAATTTCAGCAACAATTTCGAAGGTTGCATCGCTACCCTCCAGCATACCCTCCCCAGAAGGAGAAGCATATACATTCTTCGAAATAGTGTTTACGCAGTATGGCACTCAATCAGAAGTCGAGCCCTCAGGACATATCAAGCACAGAATTTCCAAAGAGTGGTTGAACAGCATTAACGCTGATTCATCAGACGTGAAGTTCCTGAAGTATAAGGATGGAAAGTGGGTCGAGCTATCGAGTGAAATCATTGATGAAGACAGTGAGTTCATCTACTATAAGGTTAATCTCGATTCATTCAGCCTGTTTGCAGTGGTCGTCGAGAAGGTTACAAAGCCAACAGTACCATATATACCCCCGCAGAAGACACCTGAACCGCCGGGAGCTTTAGGGACACCTGAACCACCGACACCTACACCTGCTACCATAGCAGAAGCAGAGGAGGGATTCCCACTCCACTATGCAGCAGGCGGACTGCTGATAGCAATAGCTGCAATAGCTGTGGCGGTCATCCTCAAAAGAAGAAAATAGATTTTTTAATTTTTATTTTTCTTTTTTGTACCAGTAGAATCTCGCTCCCATCAAAAATTATCCAATTTTTGAATAAAATATTTAATTAATTTTATTCGTGGGATGGCAAAAAATATATATAATTTGAATTCAAGAAATTATCATCACATTATTGTGGTGAGTAGGATGTTAAAGAGTAAACAAAAAAAAAGTATATTGAGTAGTGCCGCAACGATAGCAATAATTGCAATGCTTATTTTGAGCCAGCCAGCAACGAGCCTTATTCTTTACATAAATACAGACAAAGAAAACTATATACTCGGCGAAACAGTTACATTCACCCCATCAATAATTATACAATCAGGTGAGAGAATTCCGATAGACCAGGTCAAGCTTCAGATAATTAAGGACGGTACACCTTACGATGAACTGATTGTTCCATATAATGAAACGACCAACTATCCTGTTTCAGGGTCGAATATCAATGCAAATGTAACTGTGGTCTGGGATAATGTGACATATGAGGACGGTAACCTTGTCGCTAACTTCTCCGGAACACAATATAACTGGGGATACGGGTATGGATATGGTAATGATTCGTTAAATGCTTACATCAACTACACAATCACGTGGACAGTTCCATCAACTGTACAATATCAGGGCAACTACACAGTCCAGCTAATCGTAAGTGCAGCAACAGATTCATTCACAAGCCAGATGAGTAACTTCAGTGTTGAACAGCTTGACCAGCTTACGATTACGATTGATACA
Source organism: Archaeoglobus sp. JdFR-22 (assembly GCA_002010045.1). Taxonomy (GTDB): domain Archaea; phylum Halobacteriota; class Archaeoglobi; order Archaeoglobales; family Archaeoglobaceae; genus JdFR-22. The sequence continues at coordinate 2,810 of MTMJ01000049.1, forward strand.
CCATCTGATAGCTCATACACCAATCAGTCAACAATCTGGGTTAATGGAACAGTGAATGACCCAAGCCTGACGACAATTCAGAGAGCACTTCAGTCAAAAGGAACGTTCATTATTGACGATGACTTTGAATCCGGACTGGGTAGCTGGACTACTGAAAACAATCCTTTTTACTCAAACTACTGGCAGGGACCAGAATTGTGGCATATCGCTGATGATATTGGAAACTCATTCTGGGTATATAACGATGTCAATACAGGTACTTATTATACAAGCGATAACGGCATGGATACTCCAAATGCAGCAACACTGTGGAGTGAGAGTTTCACAGTCATGGATACAGACACAAAACTTGTGTTCGATACATGGTGGGACACAGAAATTGGTCCCAATTTCGACAACAAGTTGATAGTTGTGCAGAACGGCAGTGATAAAGACATTATAGGGATAGTTGTTGACCCGCCACCCGACCAGCAGGAGTTTGATGAAAATCAGATGGCAGAAGATTTCAAGACCATGCTACAGCCTACTTACGAGCCACTCGGCTACAACTTCGCTGAGACATTACAGGTAGCATGGGTGTATCAGCATCAGTGGGATGTAGCTGAATTCAGCCTTGGAGCTTACTCTGGCAGCACTATAAAGGTAGGATTCCTGTTCAACACCGTAGATGAGTGGGCAAATGATTTCACTGGATGGAAAATTGACAACGTTCAGGTTGTGGGTAAGGGAACAAGTTATGAAAATATAACAGTAACCGACCAGACGTTTAACGTTTCTGTCACTCTGAAAGAAGGTCCAAATCTTGTACAGTTCTTTGCTGACAATGGCTACTTGCAGACAAGTACCGAGGTAAACGTCATCAAAGACTCAACCCCACCTCAGGTAGGTTTTACAGTAACAAGCAATTACACAAACAGCAGTACATTTAACATAACATGGTATGTCTACGATATGAATTTCTCGATTGATAATCTGCAGACCGCAAATCTCTACCTTAATGGAGAAATGGTGCAGAAGGTTACTTCCTCAGGCGAGACATACAAACAGAGGTCAATAAATGAAGGAGAGAACACACTCCAGATTATTGCAACAGACAAAGCAGGAAACACAAATACAACATCAATGAACGTCACGCTTGATACAACTGCACCAAATGTCACGGTTATGACAGTCGTGTATCCTACGGGTGTTGTTTCTGCAAGACCGGGTGATGAAGCGGTCATCAGAGTAAATGCGAGCGATTCAGGAGTTGGAGTTAGTGGTGTTTATCTGATCTCGCCAGGTGGTGGAGGACCAGATGAGAACTCATCAGAACCTGACCAATTCCCGATGATTGAAAGCCATGAATTTTATAAGCTTATGTGGGATATTGAAGATGCAACACACTTCGCACCGATGGTCATTCCGACAGACGTTGCAATCATCACAGGTAATTACACATTCAACATAACAGTTTATGACAGGGCTATGAACAGTGTTACAACAAGTGTCAACGTATCAATTACTTCAACTCTGTCTGCTTTCAACCTTGAGTTCATGCCCGGATGGAATTTGATTTCACTACCGCTCATTCCAGACAATGGAAATATAAGTGCAATGTTCGGAAATGTCAGCGAAATTGAGAGTATCTGGTCTTACGATGCGAATACGTCATCGTGGTCAGTTTACACGCCCGGTCCAGCCCCAGACAATCTAACTACTGTTGATACAGGCATAGGCTACTGGGTTCTGACAAACTCTTCTGCATTCACAACAATACAGGTTCCTGATGCTCCGCTACCCCCGGTTGCAGTTCCGGTTAAAGTGAATTACAGTGGTGTTTACCTGCAGGCAGGTCAGGTGCCACCCACATACAACGTATATGCAGGCTGGAATCTGATTGGATTCCACTCAGAGGTTAACATGACTGCAAGTGAGTATCTCTCAGGTCTCACGTATCCGACAAGAACGTGGACTTCACTCATTGGCTACGATAATTATGTTGACTTCAAGAACAACAAAGTTGCAGATGGAATATTTGACAGGTTGCAGCCGAGCGATTACATGAAACCGGGAAGCGGATACTGGCTATATGTCAAGCAGGCTGGAGAGATTACACCGTAACCTTAAAATTTTTTTAAATTTTTTTATGACAGGTGGTAAACCAATGAATAAAAAAACAGGAATTTTTTCAGGAATCTTTCTACTGTTTTTCTTCACCCAAATGGTTCTGGCTGCCCCACAGCCTCCACATCAATTCTACGGAAATGTCACAATAGACAACAGTTCTGCTCCTGATGGTTCAACAATCTCAGTTAAAATAGATGGAGTTGAATACGGAAGCACAACTACAGCTGATGGAAAATACGGCTACAACCCACTTTTCTTTGTACCTGCTGACGACCTGTCAACCGGCGATAAGGAAGGTGGTGTCGATGGCGAAATCCTGCAATTTTATGTCAATGATTCGTGGGCTACATCATATATTTTCGGTTCGGGAAATGTAACAAAACTCGACCTTTCACCATTGCCGAATATATTACCTGTTGCAAGTTTCACGTATTCTCCTTCTTCTCCGCAAAGCGGTGATACAGTCACATTCTATGATACAAGCTACGATACAAATGGCACGATTGTTAGCTGGTTGTGGAATTTCGGAGATGGGAGTACCTCCTCGGAGCAGAATGTAACCCACATCTACACTTCATCAGGAACATTTACAGTAACTCTCACGGTTACAGACAATCTTGGCGGTATGAACTCAACAAGCAAGGAGATTCAGGTTAGCGCTGCACCAGCACCTGATGAGACGCCACCACCATCTGGTGGAGGAGGTGGCGGTGGAGGCGGATTGCTGCCACCACCTCTTACAGCACCGTCAGAATACTCAACATCATTTGTAAAGTATATGAATGCAGGAAAGCTGATTGTAATGGAGATAACATCCGAAGTACTTCTGGATGCAGGGATTACAGAGATTGGCGCTCAGCTGGGTGAAACAAAGAGAGCATCCGTAACAATCTCCAAAGTTTCATCACTTCCTGCTGGAGTTGTTACACCAGAAGGAAACATTTATACTTACTTTGAAGTTGTATTTGTAGAATTCGGGACGCTGAATGAACTCGAACCTTCTGGCTACATAAAGTTCAGAGTTCCGAAAGCATGGCTCAACAGTGTTGGCGCAAAGGCAACCGATATTCAATTCTTAAAATACACTGACGGAAACTGGGTTGAACTTGAGATGGAGATGGAGAGTGAGGATGATTACTACAACTACATCATCAATCTGGATTCTTTCAGCCTTTTTGCAGTTGTTGCAAAGTCCAAAGTCTCGCCCCCCATAACCATTCCAACATTTCCTGAGCAGACACCGGAAGAGGCTGTAACTGAAGAGGAAGCTGTCAAGACACCTGAGGCAACACCAACTGTCAAACCAGCCAAGGATGAGTTTCCTCTGCTGTATGCTGCAGGAGGTCTGCTTGTAGTCATAGCCGCGATAGTTGTGGTATTCCTTACCAAACGTAAGAGTTAATTTTTTTATTTTTTTGACAGAGTATATCTCAGAAGGTATCGAGTAATGGTGGTATTATTGTTTTTCCCAGTCAAGACTTCTCAGCTTTATTTCCCTTCTTCTACTCTCCAGAAACTTGTACACGGTTGAGTGCTGGGAACCCTCTACAATCATGTTTATTGCTTCTCTTGCTGAGTTTACGTTATCAACCTCGCCAATTATAGCAACGCTTTTGTGATAAACCGAGACACTCACTCCAAGCATATGTTCAATTGATTTCCTCATTTTTCCACCCTTACCAATTATTCTTCCTTTAATTCTCTGGAGATTATTCGGACTGTAGTCAAGATTAATGATGTCAAGAATAACAAAATCGTCACTGACAAGCTTAAAAGCCACTTCAGGGTTAAAACCATATCCAATTGCTCTTATAACATCCTGAGCTTTGAGAAAACCAATCGCATCCTCACCTTCAATGGTTATAATTCCATCCCTGCTGACGAATATTTTACATCCTGTTAACTCCTCAATTTTCTTTTTTGTATCACCTTCTTTACCTATGACGACACCCAGCCTATCTTCTGGAATTCTTAACTCGATTTTCTGCATTTCAATCACCTGTTATGTAATCGATTACGCTTTTTATATCCCGACTGATTCCAAGTCTCGAAAAAAATCTCAGAATGTTTTTTACATCCCTATCGAGATACATCGTAGCATTTGGATGGTCAATCAATACACTCTGTCCCATGTCGATAATATATGGTTTTTCATTGAGCAGCATGATATTGTACTCGCTCAAATCAGCATGGACAAGCTCAGCTTTCTGGTACAGTAATCTGACATTCTCTATGATACTCTCAAAAAAATCTTCTGGTTCAACAACCTCATTGAGTTCAGATGCTAAGTCTGAAACGATGGGTGCGGGTAACTCGTCTTCACCAATAAATTCCATGATAATAACATTCCGGAAGTAGGTTACTGGTTTCGGAACATTAACTCCTGCATTGTAAGCTCTTAAAAGATTTCTGAATTCTTTCTCAGTCCATACATAAATTAAATCCTTTCTTGGAAGTTTTCTGATATCGAATCTCTTATCCCCGAAGATATATTCATCCATTTTTCGAAATTCGCCAGTCTCGATACGATAAATTTTAACTGCGACAGCAAATTCTTTCCCCTCATAAGCACAATCTGCATAGAATACATTGGCTTCCTTTCCCGTGCTTATCACACCACCGAGAGCTTTGATGATGCCTTTAGAAGAGAGTTTGTACAGAACCTTCAGTGTTCTCTCATCAAGAACTTCTGCGTAAATCTTTCTGACCTCAGAATCCTTTCTTTTTATCCTTAATTTATCAAGATACCTGTCAAATTGCCTGATCTTTTTCATCAATTAGTTTAAAATTTGAGATGACCTTTTCTTTCCAGCCACTCAACCTGTGGATTTGTATATCTCCATATTACATCTGCCTTGTCATCTTTAAATGACCACGGAACAATTAAAACAACATCTCCCTCTCTTATCCAGATTTTCTTTCTCATTTTTCCGGGAATGCGGGCAAACCTTTCTTTACCGTCTTCGCATTTTACCTTGATATGACCGGCACCCATCATGGATTCCACAATAGCAAATAACTCATTATTCTTCTTATTTGGAAGCCTAACTCTTATTACTTCTTCATCTGTCAGTTAATCACCTCTTGACTGCTGAGCAATGTGTTTATCAGCTTTATATTCAAATTATCTTTCTCGTATCTTCGAGGAGTTTATTTAAATAGTTTGCTACTGCTTTTTTTAAATCTGCAGGATGCAGTTCTCCTGCTGAATAGAGAGATTCAAGTTCTTCAAACGTTCTGAACTCGAGGTCTCCACCAAACTTCACATCCCTCTCTACAATGACTCTATCAAACCTCGGAAAGATATGATACTGTGCAATCTGGATAATCGGGTTATTCTCAACCGTCATCGGACAGTAAGCCTTCATTATTTTTTTCTCAAGCTGTTTCTCATCATCCCTGACTGACACATAATTGCCCTTCGAGGAGCTCATCTTCTCTCCATCAAGCCCGAGAAGAATTGGCGTGTGCAGGCAGACAGGCGAAGCATAACCAAGTTTTGGCAGGTTCTCCCTTGCAAGCATGTGAATTTTCCGCTGGTCCATACCTCCAACGGCAAGATTTATTCCTAAATGAGCAATGTCAAGAGCCTGCATGAGCGGGTAAATCATCTGCGATACCATGGGATCTTCTTTTCTTCTGCTTACTTCATCCATGCTCCTTCTCGCTCGATTTAACGTTGTTATCCTTGCAAGTTTGTGTATATCGAGAACGTAATCTTTTTCAAGTTGATACGAGCTTCCAAGGACAAAGTCAGTTCTATCCTCCCTCAGCCCAAGAGCAATGAATGCCCTTCTGTTGTAGTCTGCTACATCAGCAATTTCGTCAAAATCTCCTTTCTCATTCAGGTACGCATGAACATCGGCAAGCAGAACAACAACCTCAAATCCTGCTTTCTGCAAATCCATTAGCTTGTTCACAGTCATTACATGCCCCAGATGAATTTCACCGCTCGGCTCGTATCCCACATAAGCTCTGAGATTCCCGTTCGACTCAATGAGCAATCTGAGTTCATCTTCTGTTACTATTTCAACAGCATTTCTCGTAACAAGCGAAATTGCATCCTCAATTTCCATTCTCTGCACCTGTCATTCCGATTTCACATGATTTTTAAAACTTTTTGAAAAACTATCTCCTGAATTTAAGATATTTCAATCCCCTGAGATAAACCCCAGGCAAAACCAGTGAGAGGTGTAAAGCAAGGGTTTGCGGTTTCTCAAGGCTCAGGACAAAGAGTCCAACAGGCCATGCAAGCACTCCCAGAATTATTAAAATCATGCCGATACTCTTCCTGTCCATTAAATTTTCTAAATCCCAGTAAATATATAACTTTATCTGAGTGCATATTGTTTCTGGGTTAACTTTTTTAAATCAATCCCGGTAAAAAATCTTGTGAGCAAAATAGATAAAAAAGATAAAATAAGCAGACCAAGAGGAACGAGAGATATTCTCCCCGATGAAATGGAGAAGAGGAGAAGATATGAATTAATCATGCGAGAAATCGCAGAGAACTATGGATACAGAGAGATTCAAACGCCTGTATTTGAAAACCTCGAACTTTTTACAATTAAATCTGGAGAGGATATTATTGAAGAGATTTACAATTTCAAGGACAAGCATGGGAGAGAACTCGCTCTGAGGCCAGAACTGACTGCACCAGTTTTAAGAGCGTTTGTGAATGAATGCTCGGTTATGCCAAAGCCACTGAGGTTTTATTATATAGCAAATTGTTTTCGTTATGAGAGGCCTCAAAAAGGAAGATACAGAGAATTCTGGCAGTTTGGAGTTGAATTGATTGGATCGGGGTCTCATCTCGCTGATGCTGAGGTTATTCTACTTGCATATAACATTTTAAGAGAACTGAAACTTGATTTTGAGCTTAAAATCGGGCATGTGGGATTGCTGAGACATTTGCTCAGAGAAATCGAGGAGGAGAAAGCATCAAAAATTATGCGTCTTATAGATAAGAAAGATGAAAAAGGACTGAAAGAGCTTGTAAGAGAACCGAGCATACCAGCTGAGCTTGAGAAAAACATCTATGAGCTTATCGAGGCTGAAGGAAGTAGAGATGTAGTTGATGATGTCAGTAAAATCATCCCGGATTATGATTTCTCTCAGATAAATAATCTGTGTGACGTTCTCGATGCTCTTGGTGTTGAATATTCCCTCGATTTTGGAATTGCAAGGGGTCTTGACTATTACACCGGGGTTGTCTTTGAGGTTTATGCAAAGAGTGGACTGGGGGCACAGAACCAACTCTGCGGGGGAGGAAGTTACAGGCTTGCCCACCTTTTCGGAGGGCAGGATATACCTTCGACTGGATTCGCCCTTGGATTTGACAGGATTGCAGAAATCTGTAAAATCAGTCCTGAAAAAAGAGATACTGTTGTTGTAATAAACCTTGGCTATGAAGCAGAGACACTCAAAATTGCTGAAACAATCAGAAATGAGATAAATAAAAGAGTAATTACTGACGTTATGGGTAGAAACCTCAAAAAACAGATGAGCTTTGCAAACGATGTGGGGGCAGACTACGTTGTTATTGTTGGAGAGAGGGAGATAAAACAGAACAGATTTGTGGTTAAGGATATGAGGACTGGGGAGCAGAAACTATTAAGCGTGGAGGAAATTGTGAGTTTACTTAAATGAGGGATACAGCCAGCAGGTTATTTAGAATCAGAAAATTTCTGCCTCTTCATGAACCACAATACCGTTTTCTGTGATAATATATGGCTTTGTTTTCCTCGAATGCTTAATTCTGCGCATCTTTATAACCTCCAGCCCCAGAGTTGGCTCTTCGAGTTCAACCCGTCTTACCATCTGGAGACAGATTGAACCGTCGCAGATGTATTCAAGTATTCCGTATTTCGAATAGGTCGGGTTATTCTTATCTGCTTCGGTTGTGATAAATGTCGTAATATTTGATTTTTTGAGGATATTTCTCAGAGTTGAGAGCATTCTGTATCTATCAGCATCATCAAATAATGTCTCGAGAACACTTACTGTATCAATGAGCATTCTTGTGGCATTTGAATCTTCAATTATTGCTGGCAGGTCACTCTCCAGCTTTTCCATGCTTTTTTTCACTTCAGTTGCTTCAAGTCTTACTATCTGGGCTCTGTCACCAAACTGTGTCAAATCCATTCCGATACTCTTTGCATTTTCCATGATACTGTCTTCATCCTCATCGAAACTGATTATTATACAGTTTTCACCATTCTTCAGCCCTTCATACACAAAGTGCAATCCAAGTGTTGTCTTTCCTGTGCCGAAAGAACCGACAACCGAGACAATATGCCCTTCAGGAATACCTCCACCGAGCAGATTGTCAAGCCCTTCAATTCCTGTTGAGAGCATCAAATCACCCTGACAAGCTTTGATACAGTAAACCCTCTTTCAGGGTCAATTTTTACGCTGTACTTTATGATTCCTTCCCTCTCGAGCATGGGTAAAATTCCAATAAACTTTCTGAAGTAAAGCCAGCGGTAGATAGCTTCATCTTTTATAGACCATTCGAACACGAGAACGCCATCCCCCTGGTCAAGCAACTCTTCTTCTTTTTCTTTCTCGACAGAACCTGCGGTGAGTAATGACAGAAGTAAAATATCTTTCTTGATACAGAGCTTCTTTAAACCCTTTATCAAGTCTATGAGGTCATTCCACTTTATTTTATCTTTTGCAATCCTTGCCAGGTCAGTAATAGAGTCGAGGAAGACTATGCTCTCGTTTTCGCAATTTTCAAATATATCCACGAGAAGGGTCAGAATGTTATCTGTCCCCTTTAATTCTTTAATGCCGAGCTTTTTATCTGTTATCCATCTGAGGGGGACGATACTTTCCCTGAAATAAGTTTCTGCAATACTCTGAATATCAATTCTGTCAGCCAATTCCTGACTTCTGGATTCTGAAAAAGTTAAGTTAATTTCCCTCTTAACTTCCTCAGATGTCTTCGTGATTGCAATGTATTTTATATTGAGGTTATTTTTTAGATTATTCATCAAATAGGTCAGAGCAAATTCTCTTCCACCTGCTCCCACAACTTCCTGAAGAATAACAAGTCCGGGATAGAATCCCTGTATTTTTTTATCCAGAAATTCGATTTCTGTGGGAAATCTTATCATACTACTCTATAAAATTGAACTCGATGTAACAGTAATTATCGCCCTTGGAGGCACACATCTTGTCTTCGCCTTCAAGTTTAACGTTCAGTAAACCCTCAAGCATTCCCCAGATATATCCAAAAAGCATCCAGCACATTCCAGATTCTGCATTCTCTTCTCTGAGTCTTTTATATCCGTCAGCCTCAAAGGAATCGAAGATTGCAACAGCAACCCCTTTTCTACCAAAGTTGACTTTGAAATTCCCCCATCCAAAACCTCTCGACCATATCTCGAGCATATTTCTTGCTATGAGAATTGCCTTCTCCCTTGTCAGCTCTCCTTTTTCCCTCTCATATTTACCTCTTATCCCTTTACCAGCTCTTAAACCTCCTTTTTTTGCTGCGTTCAGGATAAGTCCCCTTGCTGCCATCCCAACTATCCCTTTAAGCTCGAGATAAACTCCAATTAGAAAAGTATTGTACATCGAAGCAACCTGCGCTTTTTTAATGAATTCTACTTTTCCGTTTTTATATTCCATAAAAACTTCCGTTATTTTATCTCTATCCCATCCTGTAATATCCTCCTCTGTCAGAATCTCAAACGGCTCCATCGGTATCACTCCTTCAATATCTCTCTAATTTTCCCACTTGCTTTTCCAAGTTCAAGCAATACAAGACCAAGATTTGCTCTCGGACCTGTCATGGCAACAAGAAGAGCACGTGTTCCTGCCCCGGTTGCGATTATTTTTCCATTCTCCCCCTCAACAATAACTCTATCCGGGAAACCTTTTCCAAGTTCAGAAGTGGCAGTTTCAGCAGCACCAAGCATGGTTGCTGTCATTGCAGCAAAAGCTTCTGCATTAACGTTCTGAGATATATCTGCTGCGATAAGCAAACCATCTCTCGATACAATTGCTCCAGATTCCACATCCCCTGCGGATTTTAAATCTTTCAGGATTTTTTCAAGCATTTCTCTTAAGTTCATCTCAACCACCTATCAGAAGATTGAGTAATGCATCAAGCACATCATAAACCCCCTCTTTTGACCTGGCAGACATTGGAACTACTACAGCATCATCTGGCAGATTCATCTTTCTTTTAATTTCTTCGGGGCTCAGGCAACCATCAATATCCTGCTTGTTCGCTGCAATAACATAAGGTAATCCAAACCTTGTTGTCTCTGCAAGCATCTCCTTTGCCCTCGGGAAGTCCTCTGGCTTTGTTGAATCAACGACTACAATCACTCCGAGTGCTTCCCCCCCTAGTATTTTCAACACAGGGTTGAACCTTTCCTGCCCCGGCGTTCCAAATATGTCAATTGAGAATCCCTTGTAATCCACATGCCCGTGGTCTAATGCAACTGTTGTACCGAGTCTGTCAACAGAGACAGCTTTTGTCGAAATTGAATGCACAAAGGTTGTCTTTCCTGAATTAAATGGTCCTGTTACAAGTATTTTGGGGATGTAGGCTCTCACGCCACCGGGTCTGAGTAATTTGAATAACACAGCTTTGTTCTTGACCTCCTTCCAGTCTGACTTCAGAATACCATAGTAGTGACCGAGAACAACTCTGTGGTGTATTCCACCCACACTTATAACAGTGTTTGACAGTTCTTTGATTTTTTCAAGTACTTCCTGAGCATAGGGCCATGAGGTAAAACCGTATACAATCACTGCATCGTTGAGCATCGCATATTTATTCCAGCCGTTAACAAACTCGATTACATCCTCGCCAGAGATATCTATTATTGTTGAGAGAGAATTGAAAACAATCAGGTCATTCTCTTCAATGGCTCTGGTAATGACCCTATCAAGTTCTTTCAGGTCTGCAGGATTCTTTACAAAATACTTTTCTTCAGAGGATGCTCCAACATATGCTGAGTATGCGTCAACAATGGAGAAAGAATCTTTTTCAATATCCCAGCCGAATTCCCTGAACCTGTTTTTTATAATCTCCGGGCTCATTGATGACACAATCAGGGCGCAACTGTTTCCGTTCTCAAGATTCTCGTAAAGTGTTTGGAGTGGAAATACATCTCCTTCAACCTCAGGGTCAATGAGGTATGTAACTGTTTTACCCCTCGGGACATCTCCCAGTAACTCATCCAGAACAGGAATTCCAATCTTCATGTTTTCACCACAATAGCATTGTCCTGAACCTCAAATTCTTTCCAGTCTATTCTAACAGAAGTATCCATATATCTCAGAAATCTCTGGTTATTTTCATCTTTAAGTTCTAAAACTCCATTGAACAATTGTTTGAGGGCTGCGATGGTTTTTTCATCGTGCATACCTTCCTCAACGATGTAAAACGCAACCGCTCCCGTGGTTCTGATTCTGCTTGAGAATACATGGAGAAATCTGAGAACAGTCTGTTCATTCAAATACATGAGAAGAGTAGATAGGGAATCGAACGCAACAACAACCTTTTTTTCATCTTTCAGGTATTCTTTAAACAGTTCATTTACCTTGACTGTAATTCCAGTCAGATCCATGACCGAGAGCCTTTTGATTTTCGGTTCATCGGGTAAATCCTGCATTGTCGTTTTTGATACACAATCTATAATTTTAAAGTCATCCACTCCCTGTGAGGAGAGCCAGTCTGCGATTTCTTCGGCAGGTGAACGCGTGGTTATAAAAATTCCACCAAATCCTTCGTTTATTTTCTCAAAAAACATATTTCTTATCAGTATTGTTTTACCGACGAGCGGGGGACCAATTATCATGAGATTGCTGGGTTTTCCGTTGATACTTAGAGATCCAGTTAACATAATTATGATAATGTAATTCTACCTATATATCTTTTACCATGCATGTTATAGCACACTAAGGTTTTTACTGTATGAGTTCTCCGATACTGACTATGGGTTCAACTTCAACGTATTTTCTCGTGAATATCCAGTCTGTATAGATGGGCCCATAATTTTTATGTTCAACAATCCCGATCTTATTGTAACCTGAGAGCTGATACTGACTGCCAACATCTCTATCCCACATCAAAGAGTCGTCAATATACATCTTAAAGCTATCTGACTCTGCAATAATCTTTATTTTATACCAGTCATCACTTGAAATTGAACATGGAGAGTTATAGTACACCCAACCCTTGTCGCTATTACCTATATATGGTCTGAAGATGTCCTTATTTCCACCAGTGTATAGCTCAATACCCCACCAGTTTCCATCGTCAACATAGTGGAGGAGGGGACCTCCAGCAGGTCTATCATCATACATGTATGCCTCAAGAATATAGGATGTCTCAAGCGATATTGTGTCATCGGGAACTGCGAAATGTTTGAAATTTGTTGAACCAGATGGGCTCAGTTTAAGTGTCTTCTTCCCATCAAAAGTCTGCGCCTGAATGTTAGCATTAACTGACGTCCAGTCTGAGATATCTCCATCATCAAAATCATCAAAGAAATCAAAAACGGCTGTGCCATTGCTTTCTGTTGAGGCAGTACCGTTGAAATACATATAGATGGACTTATTTTCGCCACTGCTCAGATCAAGATTGACCCATACATCCAGTGCTCCGGTGGAGGGTTGTTCTTCAATCCAGTGTGGAATCTTGCCTGCACTCTCTGTATACGGGTCGCTGACAAGACTCTCAAAAAATCTTATGCCACTTCCATCATCCTGCATCATATTAATAAGAGTGGAGTTAGTAATCAGAATCTCTACCGGATAATCAGTCAAATCCTCACTGCCAGAGTTTTCAACATAAATCTTCAGTATGTGGATATTTGATGGTAACGTTGTATTGAGCAATACAGTTATGTAATCGAGGATGCTTCCAGCATATCCGTATACCTTGTACCAGTGCTTACCCTCAGCACTCTGAGAAATGCTTGTGGTTGCATATCCTGTATAATTTGTGGTTGCCTCAGTCGAATCTAAATTTGCATCACTGTTATTTACTGCAAATCTGACCTCAAAACCGGGCAGTGCTTCACCATTCGAGGAGATGTATGCATTTATTGTTTTGCTTGAGTATCCATCTGTTTCGGCAGGAGGACTTGATGTGAGAGTAATTGATACCGAGCTGTTGCTGCCTGTAGATGAAGTAACTGAAACATCATAACTCGTTATCTGCTCCGAGCTGCAATTTTCGCAGTTAAAATAAACTGTTCCAGTACCCGCATCTCCTGCACTGAATACTGTGTATACTTCACCATCAGAATCCGTGTATAGAGTGGATGGGCTTACACTCCCTATGGTTGAGTTAACAGTCACAGCCACACCCTCAACCGGGTTGTTGTATGAATCAAGCACCTTTGCTGCAAGCGTGACACTTTCACCGCTTTTAAGAGAAAAGTTATCCAGTGCATTGACTTTGATGATTCTAACTGGGCTGGAAGAGGTCGAGCTCAACTGGGTGCCTGAGTAGAGAGAAAGGTGCTTGAGGGTTAGCAGCATACTTCCATCTTTATGCACAGTTACTCTGTTACCATTCACCGTGACATCATAGTCGTCGAGATTTTCCCAGTATTCAGGATAAGCGCTGTCAAATGTGATTGTAAGGTTTTCTACAATTATCCTGCCTCCAGTCGATGATGGAACAGAGATTATACTGAGTGACTGAGTTGTTGAGATTGATTGAAAGCCCACATCGTAAAGTACAAAGTTGATTACGTCACCAAAAACACTCTGTTCAGACATGGTTATGTAGTTATTCCCTGCATACTTGAAAATTGCAGTATTCTCTAAAATCAGAGTATTGTCTGGATAGAATACATAGTTGGGCGTTATTTCAATTCTATATGATGTAAAGTCACTGCTTCTGTTTATTTTAGTTCCATTTGCCAGAATTTCTGTATACTCCACCGTAACGTTAAAACTTCTGATGTTCATAGTTGTGGCTGTGGATTTTGGTGTTATCAGAAAAATATAATCGGGATAATCAACACCCATGTCAAAATTTATTGTCTTTGTTGAGGATGGCACGTCCTTCAGTTCATTTAGCTGACTTGTCAATTTTTTAATGTGGTCAGCTTCGACCTCCTTGCACACAGATGGAACGTAGGTTGTCTGCAACGCAGAAATTGAAATCATCAAAATCATCAGCATCAATACGAAACCGATAAGAGGTGATAAGCCCTTCTCATCCAGCTTTCGTGCCTTCATGATACACCTCATGTAATCAGGTAACCATACAGAATGTACGTTACTAGCAGGAATACATATGAGTGCTTTAATCCTGCCGTAACCTTACCAGAGCTTATTACACCCGCGATTATTCCTGAAAAAAAACCTACAGCAACTGAAATATGTAAGAATGTCTCTTTTATTAACTCAATGTTTGGAACTGCAGTGACATCCCCAAATCCGTAGAGAATGTTGTTTATGAGTGTATATACTATCACAAAAAAAACTGCCATTGAGAAATAGATAATAACAACGTAAGTAAACATATTGCTCTTTATTTTATTCTTGAACCTTACTTCAGCAGTTGCAAAATTTGAGACAGTGAGAAATGCATCTTTAAACGTGGGAGAAGTATCAATTGCCTTTATTGAGATTGGAATTATTTTTGCAATTACGTCACTTTTTATTCTCATCTCCATCTTCTTAAAAGCCCTAACAACTGACTCTCCCCACTCAATATCCTTCCTCATAAGCGACAATTCTCTGGATATTATCCCGAATTCAACTGTTGTAAGAACTCTCAACGCTTCAATTATATTCAAACCTGCCTCATTTAATATGGCAAGTTCCCTGAAGACGTCCGGGATTCGACGTTCTATCTGAGCGATAACCCTGTCTTTAAGTTCTATCAGCGCAAGAGTGGGTATTATGAAAGCAGAAAAAGAGACAACAAGTACTCTGTCAAAGCTCATAAATCTTGATGAGACAACAAATACAATCAGTGCAAAAATGCTGACATGGAACAGGAAAATTCTATAATGAAGAGCATATACTGCTCTGTCAAGGTATGGGAACAGGAAATAAATCTTGATCTTCTTCAATATTCTCCTGAACCTGTTAATTTTAAATCCATTCTCTCCAGATACAACATCCGCCCTTATATCCTCCATAGTAGCTGATTTTTCCACCTCAGTTTTAATCCTGGGAACAGGAATTGCAGCCTTTATCAGGTATATGAATAAAATTGTTGAAACAGGCAGAATAGTTAAAATAACGAATTTGTAACCCTCAAGTACAATTTCACCGGATACCTGCATTACAACAAACATTATGAGGAGAAAGAGTGGTAAGAGGATAAATGCTGAGAGATAAACTTCCGCCATTAAACTCAGAAAATCGAGAAATGAATTGAAACCGATTTCCTGAGTCTCAAGATACTCTCTTGACTTGTTCTCAAGGAAGGATGACATACTGCCACCGCCTTTTAACATGAAAACAAAGTCATCGAGAAAGGCAGACAGTTTCTCACTGGGCGTTGTATCACGCACATACCTGATACTTGTGAGCATATCCTCTTCAAAGATATCAGACATCTTGACAACTGTTGCAAACTCTTTACTGAGCTCGCCAAACATTGACTTAGATTCTGACAATGACCTGAAAATCTCATGAATTCCAATTCCGCCAGTTGTCATTCCAAGCATCATGTTAATTGCGTGTGGCAGATAGATGTCAATTTCGCTCTTCCTCCTGTTCGCTATAAATGCCGGATAATACAGAATGAGATAATTGGCAAGATTATATGTCACAATACCAAAAATCAGAATCCAGAAAAATAGAAAACCAAAAATAATCGGAAAATAATTTACCTCTTGACTGTATTCGTAACCAAACAGGTCAAGAATGGCTTTTACGAGCTCAACTTCAGGTATAAGTGACCTGAAGAGCATAAATCCAAAAATTATTCCTGCAATCGAGGCGATGAAAGAATAGAATATTGCGATTGCAAGTAATCTCTGAACTGTCAGGGGGAGGCGTGAGGCATCAATGGTTTTCTCAATTACTCTGTATTTTCCCGGATTTTTTGAAATTTGCCTTCGGTAATATCTTACCAGCCTTTGTGGTACATATACTCTGATTTCTTCTTTCACTCGAGCTCCTCCATGGCTTTTTCAGGATTTTTATAATATTTTGATATCATTCTTGAGAAGTCTCTGTGGTTCCCTATGGCTTTTTCCTGCATCTTTTCAAGGAAAAGTTTTTTCCTCTCTTTTTCTTTAATTACTGCTGACATGTCCTCTCCAAGAATTTCTGCAATTTTTTCAAGTTTTTTCGATTCTGAAACTGCAATAAAGCCATCTTCAGATGGAATCCACTTATATAGTGGATTTACAAGCATGTTTTTGTTTACTGGATCAATGCCGAATATCTCGTTCACTTCCTTAACTCTCCTTTTTCTGATGCCTTTGCCGACCCACATCTGCTGAACTAAAACCGCATCAAGAAATTGTATCATAATTCTCGGGACTTCCAGAGGCTTGTTCTCCAGTCTGTGAACCAGTTGACTCATATCGCCTGCATGTAGTGTTGAGTAAGACGAATGTCCGGTTGACATTGCCTGAAACAGTGTCTGCGCCTCAACTCCTCTTATCTCCCCGACGATAATATAATCGGGACGTTGTCTAAGGGAAGTTCTGAGCAAATCATACATTGTAATTTCCCCGCTTCCCTCAATCCCGAGTCTCGTTACCTCAGCAACCCAGTTTTCATGACCGAGCTGTATCTCTCTGGTATCTTCAATCGAAATTATCTTTGCCTCGGGAGGTATGAACATCGTCAGAGCATTCAGAGTTGTTGTTTTACCGCTTGCAGTCTCTCCTATTACCATAAAATTCATCTTATTTTCTACCAGGAGCCAGAAGTATGCGAGTATCTCAGAATTCAGACCACCAAAGTTCATTAGGTCAATCGGGGTGTAGGGTTCATCTCGGAACTTTCTAATGGTAAAGCTGCTCCCTCTTGGTGTAATCTCCTCACCATAACTTGCATTCAGTCTGCTACCATCGGGAAGTGCAGCATCAACAAGAGGATTTGCATGAGATATATACTTCCCTGACTTCTGACATAAGAGCATCACAAATGAGTCAAGCTCCTTCTTATTCATTTTGACATTGGTCTTCATTCCACCATATTTTCTGTGGAAAACAAAAATTGGAATGTCATATCCATCACAGGAGATATCTTCAACATTTTCGTCATACAGGATGGAGTCAATTACTCCAAAACCAATAAAATTCCTGAACAGATAATAGAGTATTTTCATCTTCAGAACTGGCTGCAGCTCAAGAGCATATTCATCTATCAGGTCATCAAGAACACTCATTACTATTTTTGTTTTGATCTTCTCGTCTATTGAATACTCATTCAGAATAATAGACCTCCTCATATCATTATAAATAGACCTCAAAAGAAGGTATTCTTCTTCAGAAATTGGTGGTTCAATAAGAATATAACTGTTCTCAAAACTTTCGAAGTTGTCTCTCCATATCTGGATTTTCGAGAAACCGGGAATAATCCAGTATTCATCTATAATCTCTATTTTTTCCGGTGGTTTTTTTGTTGGAAAGACTGGCTCTCCAACCTTTGTGGCGAGTTCAATTAATATGTCGTGATACCTGATGAGATTTTTATCCTGAAATGTAGTCAATAAACTCTTCATTGATAATAATAATCATAAGAAGTTAAAAACATTTTCGATGATTCACAGTTTATGGGAAGTTAGCTGCAAACCATACAGTTGAGACAGGAGAAAAATTATATCTTCAGTTCTCAATCTGCTAACGTGATAAAATGCAGTCAGTGTAATTCAAGGGCAATTTATAAGCAGAGACATTCGGGAAGACACCTCTGTAAAAAACATTTTTTAAAGGACTTTGAAAAAAGGGTTCGTTACTCCATCCGCAGATATAATATGATTGAAAGCGGGGACAAAATTGCTATTGCTCTGAGCGGTGGGAAGGATAGCGTTGTTTTAACCCATGTATTGATTAGAATGTATGGAAAAAGGAGAGATATCGAATTTATAGCAATTACGATTGATGAGGGTATTGAAGGCTATCGCCCGCCAACCGTTGAGATTGCAAGAAAAATAACCTCTTCATTAGGAATCGAACATAGAATCATCTCCTTCGAAGAGAACTTTGGAATTACTCTTGACGAAATGGTGAAAAAGGGAGGAAAGAAACCGTGCACATACTGCGGAGTGTTCAGAAAATACCTTCTCAATAAGACCGCACGAGAATCTGGTTCAACAAAACTTGCAACAGGACACAATCTTGATGATGAAACTCAGACAATTCTGCTGAACTTCATGCAGTCTGATATTGACAGGCTTGCAAGACTGGTTCCTCAGAGAAAACAGGAGGGTCTTGTTATGAGGATTAAGCCTCTCAGAGAACTTTACGAGAAAGAAGTTGTTGTCTACGCTTCACTTTTTAACCTGCCACTCGACTTGAATGAATGTCCTTACAGTCATTTTCCTGTCAGAGCCGTAATCAGAGATTTTCTCTATGACTTTGAGAATAAGTATCCCGGCAGGAAATTCTCGGTAATGAGGAGTTTTGAGAATTTAATTCCTGCCTTAAAACAGCTTCATCCACAGATTTCTTTGAATCAATGCAGAATATGTTCGGAACCGACCCCCGGAGAAATCTGCCAGGCATGTCAGCTCAGGAGAGAGCTCGGACTATTTCCTTTTCGTAAGAGGGACTATAACAACAATGGCTATTAAAATTGCGCCTGCAATAGAGAGTAAAAGATATTGAAAAGAAGATTCCGGGGATATTTTAAAAACTTCTCTTGTAGAACTGTAATTTGACAGAATAAATATGCTTGTCCCCCACAACACAAGAGCGCCGGAGATAAGAAGAAATGGAATAACGAGGTGTTTTTTAAAGCTCTTCCGTTCAATCAGCAGGTCGAGTATTTTCCCGAATACAACTGAAATTCCTGCACCAACAATCCACCAGATTGAGCCGTAAATGAAGGATACAATCAGAATCAAAACTCCAGAAGAAACGGGCTGTATATACACCTTCCACATCGAATTAAACCCCTGAATTGCTCCAATAACAAAAAGCATTGCCGCAGTAACATAAGTTATGAACGATAACCTTCCTTCCATCAATGATTTCTTGAGGGTTGCAAAGTAATCCTCAATTGCACTTTCAAGCCCATAAGCTTTCAGGACGAGATATAAACCAATAAAGAAGATGATTGCGCCGGAGCCCATCTCTGATAATCTCAAAAGGAGAAACACAGAATAGAAAAGAAATATTATGCCAAGAGGTGCAAGCGTTATTCTCGCGATTTTAGGGTCATTCAACATCCGCTTAATCAGAAAATACGTACTTTCAATCGTTTTACTCTGCTTCACAACAATCCTTCTTACCGCATCAATCTTGAAACGTGAGGATATAATTGGTAGAACTACTTCATCTTCCGAACCATCTGTAACAACAACAACGCTTTCCGCTCTTAGCATGTTTTTTATATCATCCAGCTGGTCTGCGATTCTTGTGTCTGAAAAAAGACCAACACTTTCATTTCCACAGATGGTAACGACTTCTACATCCTCACCCCTCTCTCTGAGGTCATCATATATTTTCAATGCCCCAAAAATCGTATTTATGTCGGAATCCTCAGGATCAGCGGCTGCAAGTGCTATAGCAGCATTTAGGTTTTCATCCCTTCCGATTACCGGAGATTCAATATTAGCTTTCCTCCCCAGGTCATCATCTCTGTCAATTGCAAGAACCACCTTCAAAGGCATTATATACCCATATCCTCAGAAAATATATAAGTCTTCTTCAAGTTTTCAGAAGGTTTAAAAACCAGAGCTATGAGGAAGAGGCAGATAAGTTAAAAATAATGATGGTGAAAAAATGCCCGGTATTGTACCTCATAAACACTGTATAGTTTGTGGAAAAGCAGTCGAACCTGATAAAGTTTACTGTAGCAGTAGCTGTGAAGAGGATATGAAGAGAGGGCAGAGGAAACAGAGAAATTTTATGATTGTCATGATGTTAGTCTTCTTTGGCCTTTTATTCCTGATGTTCATGCTTCCTTCAAGATAAGACAAAAATGAATTCTGGGTTACTGCATCAAGAGAAAACAATATTAATAAGTTTGTCTAATTATTATAATGAGGTGAGGTGAAATGGTAACGTGCAGGGATTGTATGAACTGCAAAGTTCATGTTGGGTACTGGCTGTGTCTCGGAAGTGGTGAGAAAAAGGTAAAGAGACTGGATGACCTTGAAACCGAGGGAATGGAGAACTGCCCCAATTTTTGTCTGAACTAAGCATGTTTGATACGCTCAACATGAATGAAATTGCAATCAGAAAAATAATAAAAGAAAAATTAAAAATTTAAGTTCTGAGAGCGAGCTTTATATCTTCTGCTTTGACTGTCTTTCTACCAGCGTGTTTTGCGATTTCAGTGGCTTTTCGGGCAATATTTGATGCATATTCTTCGAGCGCATTTGCCATTGCCTTTGTAGCATCTTCACTCACTCTTTTCGCACCCGCATTTCTTATCAACCTGTCTATTGGAGCATTTGGCAATTCAGCCATGTATACACACCTCCTATATTATTTTCGCTATAATAGTGAGTTATTTACAATATATATAGTTTTCTACTGAACTTATCTGAAATCACTCGAAATTCTTGCTTGAGAATCAAAAATTTCAGGTAAGGGTTATGGGCATGTAATTTTAAAGTGTTGTTGAAATGTGAACAAAATTACACTTTTTGCCAAATTTTTAACTGAGAAATACAAAAAAGCATTAAAGGTAATAGTAAAGATGTTTATCCTGTAATCCTCTTGTCAATCCAAGCTCTTCAGCCAGTTTAATAACCCTCAGAAATTCCTCTTTTGTTGGCTTTCTATTCAATTCCTCAAATCTGCTGGCTTTATACTCAGGGCGGTATTGAGCCATGATATTAACATAATTGTCCTTAGATAGGCTCGCTATGAATCTCAGTACTTCTTCACTGCCTGCAAGATTGTTCGGAAGGACAAGATGTCTGATGAGCAATCCACGATAGGCAATCCCGTTATGCATCTTGAGGTCACCCACCTGTCTGTGCATCTCTCTCACAGCTTCCTTACACCTTTCAAAGTAGTCAGGAGCATTTGAGTATTTCTTTGCCGCTTCTCCTGAGCCATACTTCATGTCGGGCATGTAGATGTCAACAATGCCATCAAGCAACTTTATTGTATCAACATTTTCATATCCACCACAGTTCCAGACTACAGGTAACCTCAATCCATTTTCAGCTGCAATTTTTATCGCTTTAACTAACTGCGGTGTGTAGTGAGTGGGTGTAACAAAATTGATATTGTGACAGCCTGTTTTCTGAAGTTCAAGCATTATCTTTGCAGCAACTTCTTCAGAGACTTCTTTACCACTCCCGAGGTGGCTTATGTCGTAGTTCTGACAGTAAACGCACAGTAAATTACAGTATGTTAAGAAGATTGTCCCTGAGCCGTGTCTTCCAACAAGCGGGTCTTCTTCACCAAAATGAGGGAAAAAGCTTGAAATCTTCAGTCTAACTCCTGCTCTACAGATTCCTTTCTCTCCCTCAAGCCTGTTAACTCCACATTTTCTCGGGCAAAGCTCGCATGATTCAAGTATTTTGTAGAGGGATTCCATCCTCTCATCGTATTCTCCACTCTCAATAAGCCTGATATAGCAGGGTTCGAACTTCATCTATAATATCATTAATCTGCTTCTTTTTAAAATATTCCCAAATGCAAACCATAAAATATTGCCTCAAAAAACAATTTTAACCCCTTTAAGGAGAGGAAAATATGGAAATTTCAAAGAATGCTCTAAAGGTTCTCGAAAACAGGTATTTAAAAAAAGATGAAAAGGGAAATGTCATCGAAACTTTTGAAGAGATGGTATCAAGAGTTGCTGCGACCATATCAGAAATTGATGAAATTTATGGGGCTGACGAAGAAGAGGTGAGAAAGACTGAAGAGAAATTTTCTCAGATGATAAGAAGTCTCGAATTTTTGCCAAACTCACCCACACTCATGAATGCCGGAACTGAAATTCCACAGCTCAGTGCCTGCTTTGTTTTGCCTGTAGAGGATTCGATGGAGAGTATCTTTAATGCTGTTAAAAATATGGCAATAATTCAGAAAACTGGCGGAGGTACTGGAATGGATTTTTCCAGAATTAGACCAAAGGGGGATGTTGTGAAGTCCACAGGAGGTATCGCCTCTGGACCCGTCTCCTTTATGAGAGTTTTTGACGTTGCCACCGAGATAACAAAACAGGGTGGGAGGCGGAGGGGAGCTAACATGGGGATTCTCAGATATGATCACCCTGATATTGAGAATTTTATCACTGCCAAATCAGAGAAAGGAATTCTGGAGAACTTTAACCTGAGCGTTGCTGTGGAAGACAGGTTTATGGAGATGGTAAGGAAATCAGAGGATTACTGGCTTATCAATCCGAGAAATGGTGATAAAGTAAGAAAAGTAAATGCAATGGAGATCTTTAACCTCATAGTTGATTCGGCGTGGAAGAATGGAGACCCCGGTTTAATATTCCTCGATGAGATAAATAGAAAACATCCCCTCCCGGAGAGGATAACCACGACCAATCCCTGCGGCGAAGTCCCACTCCTTCCGTATGAGTCGTGTAACCTCGGCTCCATAAACCTTACTAGAATGCTTAAAAAAGGTAGAAATGAGATTGACTATAAAAAGCTGGAAGAAACCGTCAGGAATGCTATACACTTTCTGGATAATGTCATAGATGCAAACGAGTATCCCCTGCCAGAAATAGAGAAAATAACTAAAATGAACAGGAAGATAGGTCTTGGGGTTATGGGATGGGCAGAAACGCTTCTCAGGTTGAAAGTAAAGTATGATTCAAATGAAGCAATCGAGCTTGCTGAAGAACTGATGTCGTTCATCTCAGAAAAAGCCAGACAGAAATCTGCAGAATTGGGGAAAGAGAGAGGTTCTTTTCCAAACTTTGATAAGAGCGTATGGTACGGGAAATATGAGCATATGAGAAATGCCACAGTCACAACAATTGCTCCGACAGGAAGCATATCGATAATTGCAGGATGTTCCTCCGGTATTGAGCCTTTATTTGCTATTGCGTATATTAGATATGCCCTGAATGGCAATAAACTTCTGGAAGTTAATCCTGAATTTGAAGAAGTTGCAAAGGAGGGGAGATTTTACTCGGATGAATTGATGAGAGAGATTTCGAGGAGAGGAACGCTGAAAGATATTAACCTGCCCGAAGATATCAGAGAATTGTTCGTGACAGCAATTGACATCAAACAGGAATGGCATGTGAGAATGCAGGCTGCATTTCAGAAATACACAGACAATGCTGTTTCAAAGACAGTCAATTTACCAGAAAATGCAAAAAGAGAAGATGTTGAGAAGGTCTTCATCCTTGCCTATGAGCTGAAGTGCAAGGGGATCACTGTTTACAGATACGGGAGTAGAGAGAGACAGGTTCTTTACATAAAGGAAGAGGTAAGTGCTGAATCGGAGTATTCTGGTGGCTGTATGTCAAGAGCGTGCATACTCTGAGCCGGTTATCTATCCTGTTATTTCTAATCATCCACTTTTTTGGGGTGCACCTCAGGGAAAAGAAACTATTGCAGAAGTTATCTGAGATGTGAGTTGGTAAGAACCCTAAAACCTTTTATAATTTAAGAATAGAACCATTACCGGGGTGGTAAAATCAGGTTTGTTGTGTTGTCGAGATTGACCGAGGATGGTGCAAAAACTGTCAGGGAGAGACCGCAAAGGATTCTCGAGGTAAACAAAGAGCTTGAAACAATGGGTGTCAGGGTTCTCGAACAGTATGCTGTTCTCGGAGAATATGATTTTGTGAGTATTGTTGAAGCAGAGAGTAACAGCGTGCTTGCAAAAGCGATGCTTGAGCTTGTTTCAAGAGGGACTATTCGCACAATTTCAATGCCTGCAATACCTGTCGAAGATTTCGCCAAACAGTAATCAATTTTGACTAATTTTTTATACTGTCTCGTTTTTTCATTTTCATGGATTTCGAAGTAGAAATCTGGGTCGAAAAATACCGTCCGAGAACTTTAAAAGAGGTTGTTGGGCAGGATGAAGTCATTAGAAGATTGATAAGCTATGCTGAACGCAAAAATGTTCCCCATCTTCTCTTCGCCGGTCCACCTGGGACGGGAAAAACAGCATCAGCAATAGCTCTTGTGAAAGATATTTTTGGAGAAGACTGGCGTAATAATTTCATAGAGATGAATGCCTCAGACGAGAGAGGAATTGATGTTGTGAGGCATAAGATTAAAGAGTTTGCAAGAACTGCCCCGATAAATGCTCCATTTAAAATTATTTTTCTTGATGAGGCAGATGCACTAACTCCTGATGCTCAGGCTGCTTTGAGGAGAACAATGGAAAGATATTCCAAAATTTGCCGGTTTATACTGAGTTGCAATTACGTGAGCAAAATAATTGAGCCCATTCAGAGCAGATGTGCCGTCTTCAAATTCAGGCCAGTCTCTGATGAGGCAATGAAAGAAAGACTCATTCAGATATGCCAAATGGAGAAAGTCAGAATAAGTGAAGATGGTCTCAATGCTTTAATCTATGTTTCAGGTGGTGATTTCAGGAAGGCAATAAACGCATTGCAGGGGGCCGCTTCTCTCGGAGAAGTTAATGCTGATTCAATCTTCCAGATTACCGCAACAGCACAGCCAGAAGAACTGGAAGAATTGCTCGATACAAGTCTAGATGGAGATTTTATTGGAGCAAGAAAGAAGCTTGACAGTTTAATGATAGACTATGGAATGTCAGGCGAAGACGTAATTTTCCAGATGTTCAGGCAGATTATCGCATCTGGCTTTGACGAGAAGCTCAAGGCACATTTAATTGAGAGGCTGGGGGAAATCGACTTCAGGCTTACCGAGGGGGCACATGATAGGCTTCAGCTCAGCTCATACCTTGCTTATCTTTCTCTCCTTGGACAGAAGAAGAAAAAAGTCAGTCAACAGGCTCAAAGTAAACAATCGTAATAAAGTCATCATCTTCTAAACTTCCGTAAATCCTCCTCAGAGCTGTCTTCAGCTCATCAACACTCTCAAAACCATCTTCAATTGCATCCTTTTCTTTCAACTGCCCTACTCTCTTTACGAGCACTTTATTGATTCTAACTTTCGTAAAGGCCTCTCCTTCGCATGTCAGCTCTGCAATCCCGGAGTAGTTTCGTATGCCCTTTCTTACGGTCGTCCTCTTCGTTCCAGCAAGAATTTGAGCAACATACTCAGCATCAAAGTTAATCCTGTCCATACGACCACCCAGAGCTAACTGCCAAACCACTCAATTATTTTTTTCAAGGAGTTCTGCAGCAGTGTGTACTGGTTTTTAACCTCCCTCCACTTCTTTAGCTGAAGCACTTTGCCAACAACTATCTTATCTTCCAGTTCGCCAATTTCAGTTCTGTTTACTCTGGAATAATAGTATTTTACAACAGGCCTGAAGATATCCGAGACATATTCATACAGACTCAAACCATCGAAGTACTTTTCAAGTCTGCGAAAATCAGATTCGCTCAGCTTTGGCTTTGGCACTGAAGCACTTTTTGTGATTGTTCTCAGCAACTTTACAGCAATCTCTGTCTCAACATCTTTAAGCTCGTCCGCCAGATACTCAATCAATCTCTTTGTAAATTCGGAGTTAATACGATTGACAGTTACACCAGTTTTTTTGCTAAGTGGTTTTATGACTATAAGAGTGTGCTCTCCCGATACTTCACTTCTGCTGGGAGTAATGTGCACTGGCAGGAAACCGTTTTTAGTCCAGAAATTCAGCAAATCATATGAAACTCCAAAACCTGAGCCTATCCAGTCCATTTTCTCTCTCTTTGCCCATCTCTCGATCTCTCCGAGTGCAAAACTGCCTATTCCTCTACCTGTAATCGATGGATGAGTGGCAATTCTTACGATTCTCAAACCCTTTAGCCTTGGAAACTCCTCTTCGTAATAGTGTTTTACGATAAGATCCGGGATAATCTGTCCCTTGGGCCTGTGACCATCAATTAATTTTTGAATAAAGTTCTCATCCATATCCCCTTCAACTGCAACCTGCAAGGAACAGACAGTCTTTCCATTCAGAACCACTCTGAAAGGAAGATGGTTGGGAAAATCAGAGAGTACAAGAAGGTCTGAGGGTCTATTGCGGTAGTGCGCAAGCACATAAATTCCAAAATATTCTCTTAACAGCTTTTCATCCGACATCAGTCTGTCTTTGTCAATCAATTCGAATTCCATTCTTTTTTCATGCATCTTTCTAATATCTTCTTCACCAATCTCTACTGGCTGCGCATCAAGTAAAAGAACGTCATAGAGCCATCTCTCAATCGGGTCGTGTTTACCATATCTTATCGGCTCGTCAAGATGGATTCTTTCGACTTCAATATCCTCACTCTCAAGCTTTCGCAAAAACCTGTAAATTCCTCTGCCCGTTCCCTCATATCCGTGTATTGTGGAAGAGAAAACGGTATATCTGATATCCTCCGTAATCCTGTGAAGTATATTTACGTCTATACCCGCAGCTTCATCAACTATGATTACATCCGCATACTCTTTCTCCATCAATGCTCTTCCCGGAATCGTGTATTCAATTCTTGCGAACTTGCTGTTCAGAACCGTGATAAGACCACGTGTTTCTCTCGTTTTAAATTCACTCATTCCCTGTCTGACCATGGCTTTTTTCAGGAACTTGAAGTATGTCTGTATGGATTCAGGACTCGGTGCAACAAGCATGATTCTCACAGGTCGTTTCAGAACCCTGTGCATTCTCGATATGAGGTATGGGGTCACAATACCAAGAACAGCGGTTTTGCCCCTTCCTCTGTCTGCGGTGATTATTACAGACTTTTTTTCCTTTTCTCTGGTAAAATAACCCTCAAATAACTCAAGAACTCTTATCTGATCCTGCGTTGCACACAGCTTGTAGAGCTTCTTTTTTATTTCCTCCCCTTCTGGAATGTTTAATTCTTCTCTCGACTCAGGAATTTCCTTAAACGTGTATCTTTTGATAAGTCTATCCTCCCCGACATCATATATTATGACCCCATCTGATTCCAGTGTCTGTGAAATAAATCTGCGGTTGAATCTTGGGGTTAAATTCCTGTGCTCGGATAGCTCCATCTCCCATTTACCAATCAGGTTGTTCCACCTCATCAGCTCCGGCGAGATTATCAGAACCAATCCACCTCCGGAAACTGTTTCGATAATAATTCCGAGGTCATTTGGATTGAAACCCTCCGTCAAATCAAGAACGAGTGAAGAATACGTTTGACCGAGGATTTTTGAGCAATCCTTATAATGAATGAATTTTCCGTCAAGAAATCTCGAGGAAGCTTCAAGGAAACCTGACCTCCCCACTGTAAGTATGTTATCGAATGACAGCCTGTCAAAAATAGCTTTTGAAATTTTGAACACCTCATCAGTTAATCCAGAAGAACATAATACAGTGATGAATCTGTGTCTGTTCTTTTTAGCAATTTTTGAAGCAAAAGTAATTTCATCGAGCAGTTGATTCATTCTGCTTCAAAGTATAGCTAAGGATAAAATAATTTTTGATTCCACATTCTTTAAACTGAATCTGCAGATGGTTCCGGTTCACTGATTATTTTTTAAAGCAGCATCTTTTGCTTTTTCTCCGTTCATACTGGAATTGATACTCTCAAGGACGCAGTTCTCAACATATCTGTTGATTTCGTTACCGGTCTCATCACAAAAATCTTTTAAGAGATTATATAGTTCTTCAGAAATTTTAACGTAAACTCCAACCTTATCGACGTTTCTGAGTTTCTTATGATTAGCATTTTCATGTGTCCTGACCCTCATCAATGTATCATCTGTAGGATTAATTACTTAGGATTATCTTAATTTATATGATGATGTGAGACAGACCGGGAACAATAACCGTTTTTTACTCACTCAATCAAAATTAAAACAGAATGAGCCTTTTAAAATAGACAAAAGGGCAAAATATTATTAAATTTGTGTGAAAAATTAATAATATGGCTGGTTTTAGGAGGGATGGTGGGGAAATACAGTATCCCAGTAAATCAATAATAAAAAATAAAGGGGAGTTATCCACCACCAGATTGAGAAAAATAGCTCTTGAGATTATTGAATCCGGGATAGAGAGGGTTCTGCCCTCAAATATTATTCAGGAATCTGTGAAATATGACTCAAAGAGAAGAATCCTGTTCGTTATGGGGGATAAATTCGAGATTGGTGGGAGAATATTTATCATCGGAGGTGGAAAAGCATCTGGACTGATGGCAGAAACTTTTGAGAAGATCGTAAACTCAGATATCGCCGCTGGATACATAAACTGTGTGGATACAGAATACAGTACTGAAAAAATAAAGATACTGAAAGCATCTCATCCAGTTCCGAATCAAAATGGTGTAGAAGGTGTGAAAAAAATGCTTGCTCTCAAGAACGAATACCGCATAGATGCTAACGATGTTATAATCTGTCTGATTTCCGGTGGTGGTTCAGCCTTAATGCCATATCCTGCTGAAGGTGTAAGTTTAGAGGATAAACAAGAAACTACAAAGCTGTTACTGAATTGCGGGGCTGAAATTGAGGAAATAAATACAGTCAGAAAACATCTGTCGAGAGTTAAAGGAGGGCAGCTGGGCAGACATTTTTCGCCCTCAAGAGTAATCTCACTTATCATTTCAGATGTGATTGGCAATAAGCTTGACGTAATAGCCTCCGGTTTGACAACCCCTGACCTGTCAACTTTTTCGAATGCCCTTGCCATTCTGAAAAAATACGGTTTAATTGACAGTGTCCCTGAGAATGTTATTGAACATCTACGAAAAGGTGATTCAGGTTACATTCCTGAAACTCCAAAATCACTGGATAACTGCAAAAATTATATTATTGGTGACCTCAAGATGGCGCTTGACGCAATGAAGGAAAAATCAGTCCAGTATGGTTTAAATCCCGTAATTGTTACTTCTGAACAGAAAGGTGAGACTACTGAGGTTGCAAGAATGAGGGCTAAAGAGATTAAGGAAGGGAAATACAGTAAATTCGATGTAATTCTTCTTGGCGGGGAAACAACACCTGTACTGCCCGAAAATCATGGTGAAGGGGGCAGGAATCAGCATTATGTTGCTGTGTCCATGATAGAATTTGAGAAGTATGCAGATAGGTGGGTTATTGCAAGCGCTGGAACAGATGGTTCTGATTTTACACATGAATATGCCGGGGCTATAGCAGATAGAAGTTCTGTCTCAGTTCTGGAAGAAAAAGGTCTGAATGCTATAGAATACATCGAAAGATACGATAGTAACACTCTACTAAGAAAAATAGGTAGAAGTCTCATAGTAACAGGTAATACCGGAACTAATGTTGGAGACGTTATTGTATATATTTTTCAGCAAAAATGAACAGATGCGTATGAGATACGATTGGTTAATTTAATATCGTCAATGATTATTATACTGCAAAATTTAAATACTTAAATTTTAAAGAAAATATATGGATAGTGAAGTCGAGGATGAAGATACAATCTATGTTGTACCACATACACACTACGACGCCACATGGGTTTTCACCAAAGAAGACTACTTCTACATATACATCGACCTCATAATTAGAAAAGTCATACAGCTGCTTGACAATAACGAGTTTAAATTTTTGATTGAACAGACGTTTCTTCTCGAAGAGATTGAGAGAAGGTATCCTGAGATTTTCTCGAAAATAAGAGAGAATATAAAAAATAAGAGGATTGAGATTGCCAATGGCGAGCGTTTGATGGCAGACACAATGCTGACTCAGGAAGAAACAATCGTCAGGGAAATTCTATTCGGTAAAAGATATCTGAAGGAAAAATTTGGCGTTGATGTTCCGGTAATGTGGCAGGCTGATAGCTTTGGATTGAATGCTCA
>MTMJ01000087.1 GCA_002010045.1 Archaeoglobus sp. JdFR-22
TTCTGCAGTTAACCACTTAACAACTTCTTTTTCAGGTTTTCGTCCCATGTAGCCATTTTGTAGTTATTGGTTAAAAATGTTTTGTCTAATACTCTAATTAAAAAATAAAAAACTTGGGATATCATTCGCCGCCGATCTCACAGTAATACATTCTGGAAAGCCTGTAATCAGCCGCAACAGGACATTCCCCACAGATACAACCCTGTTTCTCGAATTCACAATCAGATTTTGTTCTTGCACAGAAAAGCCCCTGTTTTCGCTCTTTCATGCAATCGTTATGTGTGGGACAGTTCATGCAGATGCATCTCATCAGATTATCTTTTGTATCTGGAACCTTCAAAATCTCACCTCCTGTTTATTTATCGGCTATTCAACCGGTTTAATCCGGTAAATATTTCCTGATGATTTTTTCGCCAAACCATCCCCTTCTCCATGTAAAGCATCGTAACAAAAATATCTCCGCTCACTGGTTCGACACAGATTCCAGTAACGCCCGACTCCCCTGTGCCGGGAAATCTGTAATCAGGTTCATAATTCAACAGATTCTCAGCGTAAGTGTAAACCTCCCAGTTATTTGCTATTACTCTAATCTGGCCATATAGCTCAGTTACATACAGCAATGGGTCATCTGGCTTCTTTCCGGGGTCTGGTACGTCCGCTAAATTAACCGGCAAATTAAGACCTGTAACCATGAGTTCAAGTTCAAAACCCGGGAAAACCCACCAGTTTTCTGTCAAATCTTTTTTAGCTGTCAGTCTTTACCCCCAGTATTCATTATCCCAACAAATTATCAAGTTTAAACACAAATATTTTTTGCTTTAGAAGACTTGAAATAAATTTTATATAAAGTATATTTATAAAAAATATGAACATCTTGGAAATTCAAATACAATTTCCTGCAACCGCAGAAATTATAAATCAGGTATCACAACAATTTAGGTTACAAACATGATTTCAGAAACCGTATTGAGAGCACTTAATGATGCGGGCATTAAGGAATTCAGCAAATTGCAGGAAGATTCTACAAAGAGGATACTTGAGGGCAGGAACTTACTGATAATTGCACCCACAGGTTCCGGTAAAACAGAGGCAGCAATGATACCACTTTTCAACAGAATTCTTGAATATAAAAAAGGTATTTCACTCCTATACATTACTCCACTGCGGGCTCTGAACAGAGATATGCTGAGAAGGTTGAAGGTTGTGGCTGAGAAAATTGGACTCGAGATTGCTGTGAGGCATGGCGATACCTCATCCTCAGAAAGAAGAAAGCAGTCGCTTAAACCACCACATATTCTTGTAACAACCCCCGAGACTTTGCAGATTCTATTTCTCGGTAAGAGGTTGAGGGATGCTCTGAGAAACGTGAAATTTGTTGTTATTGACGAGATTCACGAGATGGCTGACAGCGAAAGGGGAGTTCAGCTAAGTGTTGCTCTCTCAAGACTCAGAGAATATGGCAGCTTTCAGATTATCGGATTGTCTGCCACAGTAAAACATCCTGAAAAAGTTTCTCCCTTTCTTAATGATGACGTTGAGATAATCTCAGGAGAGAATGAGAAAGCGTACTCTTACAGAGTAATCAAACCGGAAGTGAATGAAGCGGATGAAAAACTTGCCGAAAACCTTTTTGTTGATACAGAAGTTGCTGCACAGCTCAGAACGATTAAAGAAATTGTAGAAAGACACAAATCAACATTGATATTCGTCAATACACGCCAGACTGCTGAAGCCCTTGGAATTAAGCTCAAAAAATTAATTGATGTTGAGATACACCACGGTTCTCTCTCAAAGGAGACAAGAATCGAGAGCGAGAGAAAATTCTCTTCGGGAAACCTTAAGGCACTAATCTGCACATCTTCCATGGAACTCGGAATTGACATAGGTTATGTTGATGCAGTCATCCAGTTCAACAGCCCGAGACAGGTATCAAGACTGATACAGAGAGTTGGCAGGAGCGGACATACAACGCATGAGGTCTCAAAAGGTTATATTGTTACAGGCAGTTTTGATGATATTCTGGAGTCGTGGGTTACTACAGAACTGGCAGAAAAGGGTTTGATTGAGGATGTTACAATTCACCACCTGAGCCTCGATACATTGGCGAATCAAATTGCAGCAATCGCTCTAGAGAGGGGAGAAATTAATGCTGGAGACGTTTACAGAATAATAAAAAGTGCATACCCTTTTCAGAACCTTTCTCATACGGAATTCGTGGAGATATGCAACTTCTTAAGAGATGGAAACATAATCTTCTTCGATGGAGAGAGAATTTCGCCCAGAAGAAAAACACGAAGTTATTTTTATGATAATATCTCGATGATACCCGACGAAAAAACATATCGTGTTTACGACATAACGACAGGCAGAACAATTGGAGTGATAGACGAGACTTTTCTTTCAACTTTTTCGGGTGAAATCTTTGCAATGAGAGGCGAGCTCTGGAGGATTATTTCGGTTGACGAACTCGTAAAAGTTGAACCTGTGGCTGGGGAAGGTGAGATTCCATCATGGGTCGGAGAGGAGATACCCGTTCCTTTTGAGGTTGCACAGAGAGTAGGGAGGCTAAGGGAGGAGATAGCAGAATCCCTGAAAGTCTCTGGGAAAGATAAAACAATCAAAATGCTCATGAAAAGATTCAATACCAGTAAAATAGCCTGCAAAGAAGTTGTGAGCACGATTGAGCGTAACATCAAAGAAGGATACCGGGTTCCATCAGATTCTCAAATAACCATAGACTCATCAGACAACATTGCAATCATAAATGCCTGTTTTGGTCACAGAGTAAATGAGACTCTGGGGAAGATAGTAGCTCTTCTTCTATCTGCGAGGAAAGGCTCCAATGTATCGATAGAGGTAAACCCGTACAGAATTAAGTTATACCCCGCAAATGCTAAAGAAGTTCTGGATATTATTTCTTCAATTGAAGAAGGTTCGGTTGAGTGGCTGGCAGAACGCTCACTGATTGATACAAAATTGCTCCAGTGGAAAGTAGTAAATTCAGCAAGAAAATTTGGTTATCTGGGGAAGAACTATGATTTAAGCAGAATAAACCTGAGAAATTTTATAATAAAGTTGAGGGACACACCCATCTGGCGAGAAGCAGTAAGAGAGATTTTTGTTGAGAAAATGGACATCAAAAGAACCGAGAAGGTCTTATCCTCAATTAAAAACGGAGAAGTTTCTATTTACAATAAAATATCTCCAATTTCAATCGCTTCGAGAGAACACGCCTTCGACCTGCTAATGCCAGCAAAACCAACCTCTGCAATTCTCAAAGTGTTTAAAAAAAGACTCGAAAAGGAAAAATGCATTCTTCACTGTGTAAACTGTAATTATACTGTAAGGACTCACGTTTACCTTATTGATGAACTGTCCTGTCCGAAATGCATGTCGAGGTTGTTAGCCTGTATAAATGGAAGAAGAAAAATTGAGGACTATTCTAAGGAGGAGATTTTCAGGATTGCAAATCTCGTGATGGCTTATGGCAGGAGGGCAATATATGCAATGAATTCACATGGAATTGGGGCTGAGAGTGCTTCAAGACTGCTTTCAAGATTTTATCCGGATGAGGAGTCCTTTTTCCGAGAACTGCTTGAAGCTGAGAAAAGATATATAAGAACTAGAAGATTCTGGGATTAATTTTTATTATATATTTCAGATAATTGTAAAAACCGAAATGGTTATTAAATAGAAGAGGCTCGGAAAAAACACGGGGAGGTCATTTGCCGGGGTGCACAGTAAACCCTCATCGTTCTTACCGTGCTTGCCAACCCTCACCCCGGAGTCCCCTTACCTATTGTCTCTTTAATTTTCAGTAAACCAATTGTTACCCCATATATACCCAGAAAAACCTCCAGTATCCATATAAGCCTGTTTGGTTCGTAAAAATACAGCAATGCTCCTTTTGCAGCTATAGCCGTTGCCGTGACGACAAGCGTAAATGCCATCAGGGCTGATAAACCAATAAGGTCTGCAATATCTCTCAACACAACATTCCTCATAAATCTCATGATAATAGTAGTAACAATATTAATTTAATTCTTTTGGAAAGAAATTGATGATGAAAGACAAAAACTAAAAATCGAAGAACTGAAATCCTGACTCATGAAACGATGCAGAATCTCTCTTCCTGTGAGGTTTGACTCTTAATCAACCCACTAATTCCAGGCAGGTGGTTAAATGGAGGAAGAAGATAAGGAATTCAAAATGAAGATGGATGAATTGCGCGAGCATTTTGGAGATTTAATCTGTGAAGATACACTGAGGACTTTAACGTCATACAGTCTCGGAAGATCCCCAAAATTTAATTTAAAAGAGGTTATAAAATTTGGTGGAAAAACAGAAATAAGATGCAGAATTTTAAAGAATTACGGAGTAAAATCGTTCTCAGGCAGTAAAGGTGCAGGTTCAGTAGGTAATGCACTTATTGAAGTGATTGAAGAGGATGATTCTGATATACGCAAGATTAAAGCTGTATTCTGGAATAATGCAGCCAGAATTTTAAGTGATATCTCAGAGGGAGATATTCTGAGAATTAAAGGCTATTTGAGAAAAAATAAAGGAGAAGTCGAGCTCTCAGTTAATCACCCATCAGATATGGAGGTTCTGGAGAAGAATAGTGCTGAGGTAGAATTCACTCCGGTGTCCAAACTCGAACCACTCGTTCATAGCAGCATTAAAGGGCGCATCAGTGGATTTGGCGATGTGAAAAACTTCAAGAAAAAGATGCTTGCAGAACTCTATATTTCAGATGACACGGGCAGGGTAAGATTAATTTTATGGGAGGATAAGGTATCAATCTATAGAAAAGCTGACATAGGAGATATCATAGAAATATATAACGGATATCCCAAAGTGGGATGGGACGGTGAAATGGAGGTCCATTGTGGATGGAACTGCACAACCATGCTGAGGAGAGTTTAATAAAAGAAAGGTTGATGCTTAAAGCACTTTTCGTCAGCATTCTTATCCTGTTACTTGAGGTTATCTTTGGTTTAATCTCAAATTCTCTTGCACTCATTACTGATGCTTTACATGTATTTACTGATATTTTCTCTGTATTAATCGCTCTGATGGCAGTCAGAATCTCAAGAAGAGGTTGTGATGAGAGATTCACCCTTGGTTACCATAGATTCGAGGTCATGGCTTCATTCATCAACGGACTTCTGCTGCTTGTCGCTGTGGCAATAATCTTCAATGAGGCATACAGAAGAATTGTGGAAGGTGCTGTAATAAATGCTACCTTCATGTTACCTGCTGCAGTTGCTGGGTTGCTTGGTAACATCTATGTCCTCGGGATACTACACGGAGAGCATAAACATGACCTGAACATAAAGGGTGTCTACTTACACGCGTTCTCTGACACTCTGAGCAGCTTTGCCGTAATTGCTGGAGGAATCATAATTGTCCTTACAGGCTATACAAGGATTGATGCGCTGATAAGTATTCTCATTTGCATTTTTATTGGGTTCAATGCAATTAAGCTTTTAAAAGAAAGTTCGATTCTTTTGCTCCACGGCGTACCTTCGGACATTGATCTCGATGATGTTAAGAGATTTATCAGTTCATTCACAGGTGTAAGCAGTGTTCATTCAGTTAACGTATATGCATTGTGCTCGAATGTAAGAATAATTGATGCTCACATTGTCGTCGGTGATATGAGGCTCAGTGAAGTTAATGAGATTCGAGAAAAGCTTGTTAAAGAGCTAAAAAATAGATACAAACTTACTGCTACGAGTCTTCAATTCGAACACAAATGACAGGGTAGTTTACAGAAAATGCTGAGAGTAAAATAGTTTAACACAGGCTTTTGTAAACTCCAGTGGAAACAATGGGGTTCATCATCATATAGTGGTAATAATGATGATTTATTTGATTTCCCTTAGAATTAAAATTTTATTTAAATGATAAATTCTTCCAAATAATATATTAGAATGCATTACTTTAATGAAAAGATTAATATATAAAAAAGTGGTAGACTGGATGGAGGGTTGAAAGTCGAGGTTGATAAAATTAACAGAGTAGAGCTGATTTGATGAGTTTATAAGGGCTGTTAAGAATTTGTGAGGGGGGCTAAATGGCTAAGAAAAAAAATGCGCGGATATTGATTGTTGATGACGAACCGGCAATGAGAGAAGTAATGAGGCTGATATTGAATAAATTTGATGTTGAGGAAGCTTCAAGTGGATATGAGGCAATAAAAAGGTGTGATGTAAATAAGCCAGACCTCATATTGATGGACATAATGATGCCGAGGATGAATGGAATCGAAGCTACAAAGAGAATTCTGGAGAAGTATCCTGACATAAAAGTTGTCGCTGTCACAGCCTATGCAACCCATAAAGGCAATGATATGCTTGAGGCTGGAGCTATAGAGATTCTTGAGAAGCCATTTGGAAGAAAGAAACTTGAAGAACTCGTAATTAGATTGACGAGAGGTTAGGTTTACTCAGGCATTCCCACGGGACCTTTCTTCAGAAATTTCTCAGGGTCTTTCTCAAACATAAATTTACAGCCGGGAGCGCAGAAATAGTAAGTTTTTCCTTTGTATTCCGTCTTTATTGCAGTCTTCTCATCTACTTCCATACCACAAACAGGGTCAACTGCCATATTCCTCCTTACTTTAAACATATATTTATTTAATTCTGTCAGATACAGGAGGAAAAGATGATATACTACTTTTTGTATTTAATTTACATATGCGGGATAAATGGGTAATAATCCTTCCACTTTCCATTTTATCGCTTTTGATTCTAACTTTTTTCTTCTTTTATCCCCTCATAGATGGCATTGTGATGGGAATCGTATTCTCTTATGTTGCCAAGCCTGTAAAAAACAGGTTACTGAGTAAAACCGGGAAAATAGCATCAAGTTTGATTGCGACTCTTGTGATTATATTGCCAATTTCTTTTCTGATGTTCTATGGTGCTTTTCAGGGGATAAATCAGTTAGTTTTCCTGCTAACTCATCAACAGGAATATGTGCAGAACTTTACAGCAACATTGATTGATGCGGGTATTGAAGAAAAGTATGTTTCAGAGTTTTATCGAATGTTATCGTCAGCAATCTCGCTGCTCCAGGATTATCTGAAGCTCTCAGCCATCGATGTTACAGTTAAGACTGTTCTTTTCCTGACTAATTTCATTATCTCTTCCATTGTGTGTTATTATGTATTGCTTGATGGTGACAGCTTTATCGAGAGGATTATGAGAGTATTTCCTGACGAGAGAAGGGAAGGACTCAGGCAGTTTGTTCTTGAAGTTGATGAGACATTTCGCGGACTCTGGTTTGGGAATTTTGTTGTCGCAATCATAATAGGGCTGACAAGCATCCCCTTCTTCATAGCGTTTAATCTGCCGTTTGTTCCACTGTTATCAGGTTTAATGTTTCTTGCAGCCCTAATTCCAGTTTTTGCTGAATGGATGGTGCTTGCCCCAATTGCTGTATATCTTGCATTAAAAAACATCTGGCTTGCAGCATGGTTCATATCATTTGGATTTGTCTTTCTTTATTTTATTCCTGAATTACTTCTTCGCCCATATTTTGTGGGATACACGTCCAAGATTCATCCTCTCGTTTTGATGCTTGCCTTCGTTGGTGGTGCGATTGTAGGTGGAATCGCTGGTTTCTTCATAGCACCGATGATTGCAGGTCTGATGACTGCAGTTTACAACTATTACACAAGAATTGATTAGACCCGCTATAAATCATCATAATTTTGAGTTTTTCATATTCTTAAAATACTATAAAACACAAATAAAACTGGGAGGTAGTGGAATTGAAGTGCATATTTGAGGACATGGTCTGTGAGTATTCAAACGAGATTGAAGGGTGCCGGAGTGAATGCCCGCTTCTAATCCAGAAAGTCCAGTTAATGAGGAAAGAACAGCATACACCCGATAACTGATGTAATACGTTCTTCCCGGAATTCAATTTTTATCTACAGATTCGAATTTCTTCATTTCTTCTAACTTATTATATCGCTATGATTGTAATTATCCTAATGAAAGGCTTAAATAGTAAGAAGTTTTTCTACATATATGCTTCAAAACATTGCTTCGATTATCAATTCACCTGTCCCAAAGATTATTCTTCTTTTTGTTGCCCCAACCACTGTGATAGGATTGCTTGTTTTTCCAAATGCAACTGTTTACTTTCTGGAAAACTCAAATCCATCGTTCGATGACTCAAATGTCCTGGCGGGAAATCTCTCTGCAGATGGGATTGATAAACCATGTGAAGACTGCCATTATGACATTTCTGCAGAGATTCAGAGTACACCTCACCACAGAAACTTTGAATGTACCGTCTGTCATGACGGAATGAACAAAAATATCAGTTGCCTCAATTGTCATGAGATCGCTGGTTTTCACGCTCATCAGAGGCTGATAGACTGGGCTGAGAACAGTACATTGATGTATTCTTCGAATGAAGCATGCATTGCATGCCATACAAGTGCAGACATTCAGATTTACAATGTCAGCAAGGATGAAGTCATAAACATCGGTGCAGACATCAGAAATCTGCATATGTAATATTTTCAGATTGCCAGATTGGAGTTCATCATTATCATCATGTTATTCAAAAGGTTAATGTCTCTCGGGTGTCATTTCATTTCAATGGATGACTTGAAATACTTCACAGTGTCATTTCCAAGAAAAAAAGCGGTAGTGTTATTTATTCCTCAGACCAAAATCGTCACTGCAATTCACTGCACAAATAGCGTATTCTGTAACAGATTTCAACTCTCAATTGACGAATGTCCCCAGTACTGCGAGGTAATTGCAGAGGTTAAGAAATTTGTTCTGAGAGGAAGACAGCCAAGAGCAGTCATTCGTGAGCTGGTGAGAGAGGAAGATATAGACAGAGAGGCATTAAATATTAAAGAAATGATGCCTCTGAAGGTTGAGGCGATATCCTGACCGGAAGATGATAGAACCTAAGAATAATTATAAAAAATGTAGAGTAAAAAATTGCATAATTTCTGGATTGTTGTATCTACTCTGCGCCACTTTTCTAATTTTACTTACAACTAATACTGCAAGCTCGGATGAACTTACACTCAAATATAAATTGAAAATTCCGGGAAATGTTGTGTATGTCACCGATATTGATGGTGATGGACTGAATGAGATGTTTGTTGGCACATCGAAGGTTGGAGAAATAGACTTTCTCTACCTTTACAGGTACCAAAACTGTGAATACGTCAGGGTATGGAGATACAACATATCGGATGACGGGCGCTGGGGAGGAATCACGAGTCTTACTGTAGGAGATACAGACAACGACGGAGAGGACGAAATTGTCGTCTCAACGGGGCAACCGAGTGACACAGGTGGAGACAGGAGTTTGAGGGTATTCGAGAAAGTAAAAGATACTGAGGACTCATTTAAGCCTGTTTATAAATACGAAATCGGGCAGAGGACGGACCCAGCGTCTGTAAAGGTTGGAGATGCAGATAACGATGGTAAAAACGAAATAGTAGTTGGATTGAGCTGGTATGGCAGTAAAATCCTCCAGTTCAAGTATTCGCCTGAGTCTGGTAGTTATGAAGTAAGCAGAGTTGAAGAAACTGGCAGTGATGTCAAGTCGATAGATATTGCAGATGTGGATGGTGACGGTCTCAATGAAATTGTGGCAGGAACTTCTTGCTGGAAAGATTATGGTGTCAGGGTCATTGAATACATTGGTGGAGAGAATAACGAAAAATTCAAAAAAGTATGGAGCAAGCCTCTCGGTTACACAGTCGCAGCCACTGGCGACCTTGATGCTGACGGGAAGCTTGAGATTTTAGCAGTAAGTGGAACGCATTGCGGGAATGTGGACACCCCGAAACCAGGGGTATGGATATTCAGGTACAACATAAGCAGATACATGAATACATGGAACATATCTAACTTCCCTGCAGGTGCTAATTTCGGACAGGGGGGATGTAATCCCGTCATAGGCAACCTTATGGGAAATGCAACCAACGAATTCGCATTTACGATGAATGTCAATGGAACTCATAAGAAAGTGTACATCTACGGGTTTGATGGTGAATTTAAGGAATTTCAATCAGTTGATGCAAATCCTTTCTCCCTGACAATCGCCGATTCAGATAATAATGGACTCAATGAGCTTATAATCTGTGATAGTTTTGACAAAACGATTAAGATTTACGAGTTAAAACCAGAACCTCCTGCCGAGTCGAATCCTGAATCGAACACGAGTGAAAATGTTACAGAAGAGCAAAAAGATCCGATAGCAGAATTACCGGGTTTTGAAGCTGTTTATGTTGCGGCTGTTTTAATTCTAACAGTTTTAAGAAGGAGGTAATCAAAACCTTTTTTTAAACTCACTCTGAAGGTGTAGAACACTTGCAAGTCCAATAAGATTTTCTTTCGAAATGGTGCCATCTGCTACCTCTTTTAATGCTTTTTTTGCATTGAATGCTATACCAAGGCCAGCGTTCTCAATCATTATTCTGTCATTTGCACCGTCTCCAACTGCAACAACAAAATCCTTAGCTATCCCTTCTTTTTCTGCAATTTCCTCGATTATTCGAGCTTTCTCAGCGGAATCTATTATTTTGCCCTTCAGTCTGCCCGTTAGCTTTCCATCTCTAATTTCCAGTTCATTTCCAAATGCATAGTCAAGACCGAGTTCATTCTTAAGTCTCTCAGTGAAGTACGTAAACCCTCCACTGACAAGGCCGATTTTGTAACCAGCGTTTTTGAGGCTTCTTATCAACTCTTTTGCCCCTTCAGTTAGTCTTATCTGGGAATATATCCTCTCAAGGACATTTACCGGCAACCCTTCTAACAATTTTACTCTCTCCTCCAGCGCCTTCTCAAAATTTAGCTCGCCATTCATCGCTTTTCTGGTGAGTTCATCCACTTCCTTCTCAACTCCTGCTGCTTTTGCTAACTCCACTATTATTTCCGCATCAACAATTGTGGAGTCCATATCAAAAATAATGAGTCTTTTCTCCCTCTTTAATTCTGAGAAAGGCTGGATTACGATATCAAGCCCAAAATTCTCAACATCCTCCTTCAGTTTTCTTTTTACAAGGATCACATCACTGCCCCGCAAATCCACAATAAACTCAATTGAGATCAGATTATCTCTTGCGGTAAGAGATGTTCTCTCAATGTTTATACCGTGTCTGTAAAGAATCTCTGTTATCCCATGAACAATTCCTATTCTATCTTTTCCAAGAATGTTAAGCGAGTACAGTTGCTTTCGCTCTGTCATCTGTCT
Organism: Archaeoglobus sp. JdFR-22; assembly: GCA_002010045.1. GTDB lineage: Archaea > Halobacteriota > Archaeoglobi > Archaeoglobales > Archaeoglobaceae > JdFR-22. The sequence goes on from MTMJ01000087.1 coordinate 11,245, forward strand.
TCTGAACGGAGATATCTGGATTTTCAATCCATTCTGTTCTGCTACATCTCTTAACTTGCCCTTAAGCTCTTCAAGAGGTATACTGGATTTTTCAACATCTCCTGCGATAAACATAACAAATAATCCCTGAATAACAGTCTGTTCAATATCAACGATATTTATTGAGTTTTCTGCAAGTATCTTCGAAATGCCGTAAACTATTCCGGGTTTATCTTCTCCAAATACTGAAACTGCTATCAGATTGCTCACACATGAAACTTGACTGAAAGCTATTTTAATTTGTTGGAGTAATTTTGCCACAACCAGTTTGAGATAACCTTAAATCAACTTACAGCCATGCACCAAAGCAACCTGCCACTTCGGGACAAAACTTAATAAATGTTCAGGATTAATGGTGAACATTCATGTATAAATATGTAACAATGTATAAAAGGTATTGAATTAAAACAACGGTGAAGTTATGAGGATAGGCGTATTCGTGTGTCACTGCGGTTTGAATATAGCAGGAAATGTTGATATAGAGGATGTTATGAATCATGCCAGAGAGCTTGATGACGTTGTTTTTGTTGATGATATTGAATTTGCATGCTCTGAGTCAGGTCAGGAGGAGATTCTTGAAGCTGTGAAGAGTAACAATCTGGATACATTTGTGGTTGCTGCATGCTCACCAAAAATGCATGAAATTACTTTCAGAAACATAGCTTCCGAATCCGGACTGAATCCATACGTGGTTTCAATTGCGAATATTAGAGAGCAGTGTAGCTGGGTGCATAAAGACAGGGAGATAGCTACCTCTAAGGCAAAAGACCTTGTAAGAATGTCTGTTGCCATAGCAAGACATGCAAAACCACTTGAGAGGAAAAAGGCGGCGGTGAAAAAGGCAGTCGCAGTTATAGGGGGAGGGATTGCCGGAATCGAAGCGTCGATAATTCTGGCAAAGGCAGGAATCAAAGTTTATCTGATAGAGAAGAAACCAACCATTGGAGGTCACATGGCTCTGCTGAATGAGGTTTTTCCCACTCACGATTGTTCAATCTGTATCCTTGCTCCAAGAATGAGCGAAGTCTGGAAGAATCCAGACGTTAAGGTAATTACAAACGCTGAAGTGAAGGAAATCAGTGGAAGAGTCGGTAACTTCAGGATTAGGGTTGTGAAACATCCCCGATATGTTGACCCGGAAAAATGTGTGGGTTCAATAGACGATTGCTCCTCAGTCTGTCCTGTAGAGGTTCCAAATGAATATGACCAGTTTGTTGGTTCAAGAAAAGCAATATATCTGCCAATACCTCAATCCACTCCATTCACGGCAGTAGTAGACTGGCAGGCGTGCATAGGATGCAGATTATGCGAGAAAGCCTGTCATCCTCAGGCAATAAACTTTGACCAGAAAAAGGAAGAAGAAGTAATTCATGTGGGAGCAGTAATTGTGGCAACCGGATACGTGCCATTTGATGCGAAAAAGAAGCCAGAATATGGATATGGAGTTTACAGGAATGTTATCACCAACTTCGAACTCGAGAGATTGCTGTCTGCAAGTGGGCCAACCTTCGGGAATCTGAATATTAAAAAGGATGCCAGAATAGCATTCATTCAGTGTGTTGGCAGCAGGGATGAAAAAACGAACAGATACTGCAGTGGAGTTTGTTGCATGGAGAGTTTGAAGAACGCATCGATTATAAAAAGTCGTTATCCGGAGACAGAGATTACTATTTTCTATACAGACATCCGCACCCCCGGGAGAATGTACGAAGAGTATTACAAGAGAGTCATGCTGAGTGGAGTGAGATTTATAAGAGGTGGAGTGGGTAGAATATGGGAGGATGATGGAAAGCTGATTTTGAGGTACGAAGACACCTTAAATGACATTGTGAGGGATGATGAATTCGATTTGGTAGTTCTTGCCATAGGTATGGAAGGGAATACTGAACTCTCATCGGTTATTGGAATACAGAGTGGTGAAGATGGATTCTATGAAGTTGCACACCCGAAGTTAAAGCCAACTGAGACTGACATAAGGGGAATATATGTTGCTGGAGCTGCAATAGGGCCGAGTGATATTCAGGGGAGTATTGCATCTGCTGGACTTGCAGCCTCAAAGGCAATGGACGTTGTATTCTCTAAGGAAATTGATTTCTACCCATTCAACGCATATGTGGATGAAGAGAAATGCACCGGTTGTAAACTCTGTGTGGATATCTGCAATTTTAAAGCAGCTTTTATGAAGGACGGAAAAGCTGATATTGATCCGAATGCATGTACCATGTGTGGTATATGTGTTTCTGCATGTCCCGTTGATGCAATAGACATGGGATTCTACAGTGAAGATAAAATAATTTCTGCGATAGATGCGCTTGCAGAGAACAGGGATTCAGAACCGATTATTCTCGTATTCGCTTGCTGGTACTGCAGTTACGCTGCAGCAGACCTCGCGGGTATTACAAAAAAAGAATATGGTGCGAATTCAAGAATCCTCAGAACTCTCTGTGCCGGTAGAGTTGATGTTTCGTGGATACTGAGGGCATTTGAGAAGGGGATAGACGGTGTTCTCATCACGGGCTGCAGAGAAAATGAATGCCACTTTAAATTTGGTAATACTCAGACAGAAGAAAGAGTTAAGACTTTAAAAAAGCTTCTTGCAGAATTGGGAATAAATCCAGCAAGAATAGGTACTTCATGGCATTCTGCAGGTGATGCCAGGGCTTTTGTGGAGAGACTGAACTCTTTTGAAGAGGAAATAAGGAAAATATCCGAGGGGGGAAGAAATGGAAATTAAGAGGGAAACGAGTTTTGATGAAAAATTCAGATTCATTCAGAATGCTGATGGTGAAATCAGGGAACTTGTTTACGACTATAAGAGATGCAACGGTTGCGGAATCTGTGTGTATTCATGTCCGGTTGCTGCCATAGAACTCTCTGAGATTCATGAAATTGCTAAAGGACTGGAAATGCCCCCTGTCATCATTGATCATCTCAAGTGTGCCTATTGCGGGATTTGCTACTCCCTCTGCCCCTTCAATGCTTTCAAATTTTACATCAATGGTGAGGAAATCGAGAAAGACAGACTGGCAATATCTCCAGTAGCTTTCACAGAAAAACTGGAAAACTGTGTTGAGTGCACACTCTGTTACAGGGTCTGTCCAACAGAGGCAATAAAAAGAAGTGTATTTATAAACAGAGATGATATTGAGCAGAAGAACGAAATCGAGGGTAAAATCGAAGTTGATAAGGAGAAATGCAACTTATGCGGGATATGTGCTGAATTCTGTAAGGTCTTTAAAATGGTAGATAAAGAGGTGACTCCAGAAAGTATAATGCCCTATGACGACATTCTTGTTAACGAGGAAGACTGTGACTACTGTAAACTGTGCGAAAAAATCTGCCCTGAAGAGGCAATAAAAGTAGAAGGTAACCTTATTGATTTCATCCTGCCTGAAAAGATTGCTGAAATATCAATAAATCAGGAATTATGTTCCTACTGCGGATACTGTGAGGCAGTATGCCCATACGATGCGATAAAATCTGTGAAGCCTACAGAAGGTAGCCTGAGATTTTTCGAGAAAAGAAAACAGAAGTGTGAACCACTTTCTTGCATGGCATGTGTCAACATATGCAAGCATAACAGAGTCTGGTGGGTCTCTGATGGTCTGCATTTCAATGAGGATTTCTGCATACACTGTGGAGCGTGCGAGAATTCCTGCCCCTACGACCTCATAGAGGTCAGGAGAGAGTGTTATTACGCAAAAGAACTCATTGACCCTCCGTGGAAGGAGGCATGGAATCAGGCAATAGAGAGAGTTGTCTCAAAAATTAAGCAGAATCATCGGATGCACCCTCTTACAGAGATTCCTGAAGTCATCAAAGAGCCTGAAAAATCCGAAACTGTTAAAAAAAGCATCAGAAAAAGACGGGTGGAAATTAAGGAAGTATCGAGCTTGAAGCGTTTAGAGGAGATTTTAAAAATTGCGGGATACAGAAGGGCTTTCGAAAAAGGAAATGCAGAGTTATTGCTTAAGATAGTGAGGAAACATGCATCTAAAGGGAATAAGGGGAACAAAAAGCAGGAAGCTTGAAGGCAGAAACATCATTCTGGCTGTAACAGGTTCCATTGCAGCAATAGAGTCGGTGAAGCTTGCAAGAGAGCTGGTTCGAAGAGGAGCAGAAATTACTGGTGTTCTGAGCGAGAGTGCAGGGAATATTATTCATCCGAATACACTTGAATTTGCAACAGACAGATTAATCACAGAGATTACTGGAAAAATTGAGCATGTTGAGCTTTCTGATGAAGCAGACTTGCTGTTAATCGCACCTGCAACCGCAAACACAATTTCAAAGATTGCAAACGGAATTGCGGACAGTACTGTCACACTCATTGCAACGATGTTGCTTGGAAGAAGACCGGTGATAATTGTGCCTGCGATGCACGAAAGTATGATAGACAATCCTGCAATCAAAGAGAGTATTAAAAAACTCAAAGAATTCGGAATTGAATTTGTGGAACCATTTTTTGATGAGAAAAAAGCGAAATTTCCACCAATTGAGAAAATATGTCTTCATGTCGAGAGGACACTTCACGGAAAAGAGATGAAGGGGATGAAAGTGGTTGTAAACTCCGGGCCAACACGAGAGCATATTGACCCCATCCGATTTATCAGCAACAAAAGCTCGGGAATTATGGGACAGGAAATAGCGCTTGAATTCTGGAGAAGAGGTGCAGAGATTGTCCACATTACATCAAAACCTCTCAATCTTGATATTCCAGAATTCAGAGAAGTTTACACACTGTCTGTTATGGAGATGCTTGATGCTTCTCTTGAGGAGGTTAGAAGTGGATGTGATTTATTTGTTTCAGCTGCAGCACCATCCGATTTTATCGTTGAAATGGCTGAAAATAAAGTAAAGACATCTGATGAATTAATTATCAAATTAAAAGCCGCACCAAAGATAATAAAAGAGCTAAGAAAGGTCTATGAGGGGTCTATTATCGGCTTTAAGGCTGAAACAGGTGTTACAGATGAGGAATTGCATAAAATAGCCAGTGATAAGATGGCTGAGGACAGACTTGAGATGGTTGTGGCAAATGACGTAAAGGAGAGGGGAATGGGAACAGAGGATACAAGAGTACTGATTCTCACCGATAAAAGAGAGGAATGGATTCAGGGTTTAAAGTCTGAAGTAGCAGAGGCGATAGTTAAGACCTTTATAGAAGAAATCTTATGACATTTTTTGCTCCCGCAAGTATTACATGTTTTTTCTCTGCTAAATTTGATGAAAAACCATTTTTTAGCGGTTCAACAGGTGTAGGGGTTACGCTTGATCTGGGAGCAAGGGTAAAAATTGTCGGGAAGGATGTAACGGTAAATGGAAGAAAATGGGATTTTCCAACTGTCAATTACGTTATAAAAAAGCTCGGTTGTGACTGTGGTGTGGAAATCAGCATGGATGTGCCTGCCGGATGTGGCTTTGGAATGAGTGGAGCGTCGGCTCTTGCAACTGCATTTGAAATAAACAGAGTGTTTGAGTTGAATAAAACGTTCTTTGAGCTCGCAGACCTTGCACATGAGGCAGAAATAACGTGCAGGACAGGGATGGGGGATGTGCTCTGCCAGTGTTTAGGCGGGGTTGTTGTAAGAAGAATGGCAGGAGCACCCTCAAAAGCTTTTTTCGACAGACTTCTCTGGAATTATGAACTGGACTTTCTCATTCTTGAGTCGATCTCAACAGAGGAAATTCTGCAGAATCATGAAAAAATAGAGAAAATTAATAGATTCGGTGAGCAGTGCCTCAAAAAATTTCTTGAAAAACCGGATTTTAAAAATCTTTTCCTGATTTCGAGAGAATTCTCTGAAAAAACCGGATTTCTTGACGATGAAGTCAGGGAGATAGTGGACAGAGTTGAGGCAGAAGGTGGGATGGCTTCCATGGTTATGCTGGGGAGAGTGGTATTCGCATACAACGGCTTTGATGTCCTGAAAGATTATGGAAAACCGTTTAAAGCAAATATAAGCCAGTACGGATTGGAAAACCTTACGGTATGAGTTTTAAATCAAATTTTGTTTATAAAATTTTTATAGCTTTACAATCCTTTATACTGGAAAGATTTTTTAAAAAATCGCTAATTTTTTATAAGTGAATATTTGTAAATTGATTATGGTGGGCATTTTCGAGCTTGATGAGAAAGATAAAGTAATTCTCGAAATACTGGAAAAAGACCCAGAAGTTTCTCAGAATGAAATTGCCAAGCTTGTTGGTCTATCTCAACCTTCAGTAGGGGCAAGAATCAAAAAAATGAAGGATCTCGGTATAATAAATCACACTTACGGTGTGAACATAAAGAGTCCGGGACTTTATATTCTCAAGGTCGATGTGAAGTGTCGCCAGCCAAGAGAACTTTTAGGACTGTTTGATGGTTGTCCTTTTTTCCTCAATGGATTTATTGTGGCGGGAAACAGAAACCTTACAATGATGTTCATTGGCGAGGATCTATCAACTCTCGAGGCAATAGTTGACCAGCACATTCGACCGAGCCCGGATGTTTATGACATAGATGTTGGGATTATTGTCAGAGCAGAAAGAGACACAGTAATTCCAATGAAAATCCATGTTGAACCAGCGGACACCCCTTCCTGCAATTTTAATTGTGGAGATTGTGACTACTGGAGTAATGAGCTATGCCTTGGCTGCCCTGTAACAGGCCATTATAGAGGTAAGATCTGGAAATAATGCATGTTAAGCTTCTTGAAATTCAGGATTGAGAAACTCCTTTTTCCACTGACCAGCAGTGCAGTTAAAATTGGAATCAAGCCGAATTATATCACAGTTGCAGGCTTTATTCTCGGTATCACAGCAGCTTTAATGATCACATACTCCAGAGTTTATGAGGGTGTAATACTGCTTCTTTTAAGCAGCTTTATGGACGTTTTTGACGGGGCAATGGCAAGAAATGAGAACAAAACAACAGAATTTGGCGGTTTTCTTGATTCAGTCTTTGATAGATACGTAGATATAGCCATTTTCATCTCACTCGGATTTCTAACATCCGAATGGTTGCTCTCGGTAGTGGCGCTTGCGGGAGCATTGCTGGTCAGTTATACAAGGGCGAGGGCGGAAATCATCATACCTAAATGTGATGTCGGTGTTGCTGAGAGGGGAGAAAGACTCGTTCTGATAATTATCGGGTTGTTGACAGGTTATGTATGGCACATACTTGTTATTCTGGCTTTCTTAACTCATCTGACTGCTGCTCATAGAATACTGTATACATATTTTCAGAGTCGTGAAATTTAATGAAAATCAGAAATTATGAGAAAATTCAATCAAGAGAACCGAACCAGTCGATTGTCTTCTTTAAACCCTCTTCCAGATTTATCTCAGGTTCCCATTTAAGGAATTTTCTGGCTTTGCTGATATCGGGACACCTTTTTCGTGGATCATCCTGCGGCAGCGGATAGAATTCAAAACTGGAGTTGGAACCGGTTATCTCTCTGACCATTTCTGCAAGCTCCATTACAGTTTTCTCGACAGGATTTCCAATGTTAATCACTTCATTCTCAGCTTCTTCCATCCATGCAAGTCGCATTAAACCCTCAATCTGGTCAGTTACATAGCAGAAACTTCTTGTCTGTTTTCCATCACCGAATATGGTCATCGGTTTGTTATTCAGAGCCTGATCAATAAATCTGGGGACAACTCTGCCGTAAACACCCTCAGCCCTCATCAGGGGACCATATGTATTGAAAATTCTGGCTATTCGAACATCTATTCCATGCTGCCTTATGTACGCCATGCAGATTGCTTCACCAGCCCTCTTTGACTCATCGTAGCACCCTCTGATTCCAACTGGATTGACATTGCCATTGTAAGTTTCAGGAGTTGGTGTTACCTCTGCATCTCCGTAAACCTCACTGGTTGAGGTATATAGAAGCTTTGATCTGTGTTTTTTGGCAATTCCAAGCGCAATCCAAGTTCCGAGAGTGTTGGCTTTGATAATCTGAATCGGAAATTTGTCAAACTCAAGAGGTGAGGCTCTGCTCGCAAGATGCATCACTACATCAATTTTTTCATCGAAAAGTATAGGCTGTGATATATCGTGCCTGACAAACCTGAAGTTATCAAATGACTTCAGGTTAGAAATATTACTCTCAAGACCACTTGCAAGATTGTCCACGCACACTACATCTGCATTCTGTCTGACAAGAACGTTACAGAGCCATGTACCAAGAAAACCAGCTCCACCTGTAACGAGTACTCTCTGCCCCTCAAAACTGATTTCATCGAGATTTTTCAGTATCCTGTTTACTCCTTCAGATATCAAGTTCATGTGTATGTCTCCATCTGAGATATTGTTAAACCCAATCATTGAATCTAAAAACTTTGCCATAATCACATCAGATTGAATTCAGAAATCTCTTTACAGCTTCTCCGAGTTCTGAATCGCTAACTGCAACCTCAATATTTGCAATCAGCCAGTCAAGCTTGTTACCTATGTCGTATCTTTTTCCTCTGAAAAGATAAGCGTACATTCTCTCTCTCATATTCAGCATTCTCATTGCATCCGTTAATTGGATTTCATTCCCCTTACCCGGTTCTGTGTTGCGAATTGCATCGAAAATCTCCGGAGTGAGAATATATCTTCCAAGTATTGCGAGGTTTGATGGTGCCTCATCTTTTCCAGGTTTCTCAATTAAATCTTCAATCAGAAAAACGAAATTCTCGATTTCTTTGCAGTCAACGATTCCGTAAAGGTTGACCTTCTCATGTGGAACTTCCTCAACAGCAATTATTGATGTTTTAAATTTGTTGTAGGTCTCAATCAGCTCTTTAGTGCATGGAGGGAATGTTATTGTATCGCCCAGTAGTAATGCAAATGGTTCATCATCAACAAAGGATTCTGCATAGTTGACTGCATCTCCCAGTCCTCTCTGCTCCTTCTGCCTTACAAAGAATATATTGATTTCTTTAAGAATATTATCAAGTTCCTCTGTGAATTTCTCTTTTTTTGGAATGTCACTCCGGTCAAAGTGATCCTCAATCGCCCGTTTGCCCCTCCCGGTTATTATCAGGATATCGTTAATTCCCGAAAAATATGCTTCCTCCACCACATACTGTATAACAGGCTTGTGAACAACCGGTACCATTTCCTTTGGCTGTGCCTTTGTTATCGGAAGCATTCGCGTTCCAAAACCCGCAGCAGGTATAACAGCCTTCTTTACCTTCATTTACCAGCACACTCCCTCATAAATCCTCGCCTGTCTCGCTTTCTCAATTTTTCTTCCATCTATGACAATCTTACCGCTGTAATCCAGAGATTCAAATTCATCCCATTCAGTGACTATAAGAACCGCTTCCGATTCAAGAACTTTTTCAGGAGATGCATATTCAACTTCAGGAAATATCTTTCTGAAATGTTCAGTTGCTTTGGGATCATATGCCACGACCCTTGCACCCTCAGCCAGTAAAGCACTGATAACTGGTTCAGCTCTCGTCTCTCTAATATCATCTGTGTCTGGTTTGAAAGCCAGTCCGAGAACGCCTATTCTCCTGCCCTTTAAATCAGGAATGTGCTCTTTAAGGAGTTCTATCAATTTCAGAGGTTGCTTCTCATTCACCTCGAGAACCGCTTTGAGGATTTCAGGTTCTTCCCCCACTTCTTCAGCCTTTGATACCAGCGCTTTAACATCCTTCGAAAAACAACTTCCGCCAAAACCAATTCCAGCCCTGAAGAAAGATGGGTTTATTCTGTGGTCTAAACCGACACCCTTAAACACCTCGTAAGAATCAATACCAAGCTTTTTACATATGTTGCCAATTTCATTTGCGAATGAGACTTTTGTTGCAAGAAATGCATTGCTCGCATACTTGATCATCTCGGCTGACATTATGTCTGTGAACAGTTTTTCGCAGTTAAAATCGGAATATAATTCTGAAAGCATATTCTTTGTTTTCTCGTCAGCAAAACCAATTACTATTCTGTCCGGGTGAAAGAAATCCTCGACAGCACTTCCCTCTCTCAGAAATTCAGGATTCATTGCTATTCCAAATTCTTTACCTGCTGATTTATTCGAATTTTTTTCAATCAGGGGTCTGACAACTCCTTCAGTTGTTCCCGGAATGACGGTGCTTTTAACAACAATTGCATGGAAACCAGCTTTATTTCTGATTACATCTCCAACAGAGGAGGATGCTGATTTAATGTACTTGAGGTTAATGGAACCGTCGGGATTTGAAGGTGTACTCACGCAGATAAAAGTTATTTCTGAATTTTTTATCTCCCTGTAATCGTCACTCGCATGGTATCTACCCTTATTTTTTTTCATCAATTCTTCAAGTCCTTTCTCGTAGATTGGGGCATCTCCATTGTTGATTGTATCTACTCTCCCTCTGTCAATGTCAATGAAAATTACATCGTTTCCAAGTTCAGCAAATCCAATTCCGGTAACGATGCCTACATATCCTGAGCCGATAACCGATATTTTCATTTTAATCCCGTTATTTCTCATTTCTTTCTTAATTTAAATTTTTTCCGGGTATAATTTCCCGGGAATTCCTGCTTTTATCATAAGTATAACAAAACAATTATAAGTCAGTCTGTATCATTTAATTTGTGCATGCTATCGTTCTTGCCGCAGGTGAAGGAACACGGATGCGTCCGTTGACATACACACGTCCAAAAGTTATGTTACCTGTTCTGAACAAACCAATTCTGGAGCACCTGTTGATCGAGCTGAAGAAGGCGGAAATAGATGAGATTGTATGTGTGGTTGGATATAGAGATGAGACAATCAGAAGTTATTTTGGAAATGGGAAGAAATGGGGTCTGAAAGTTAAATATATCACCCAGAGGAGGCAGCTTGGAACAGCAGATGCCCTTAAATCCTCATCTCATCTCATTGACGATGATTTTCTGATGCTGAATGGAGATGCAATTGTAGAGAGCAGGGACATTAAAAAAATTATGAAAACAAAAGACATGGCAATGGGTGTCGTCAGGGTCAACAATCCCGAAGATTTTGGAGTCGTTGATATTAAAAAAGGAAAGGTGGTGGAAATAGTAGAGAAGCCGGAAAAACCTCCCAGCGATTTAATCAATGCAGGAATTTATTATTTCCATAATGAGGTCGTGAGTTATCTTGAGAAAACTCCGCAGTCTGTTAGAGGCGAATATGAGATAACAGATACCGTGCAGATGATGATTAAGGATGGGTTCATAGTGAGAGCGAAAGAACTCTCTACGTGGATAGATGTCGGTTACCCATGGGATATGCTGAACGCAAATGAGAAATTGCTTGCCAGATTTAATAACAAAAAGCCCGTGATAAAAGGAGAACTGGAGGGGGGTGTGGTAATAAAAGGTTATGTGGAAATTGGTGAAGATACCATCGTAAGGTCAGGAGCATATATTATAGGCCCCACCATCATCGGAAGGAATTGCGATATAGGGCCAAGCTGTTTTATCCGCCCCTCCACAGTCATCGGAAATAAGGTCAGAATTGGAAATGGAGTTGAGGTGAAAAATTCGATTATAATGTCAAATTCTAAGATACCCCATTTAAGCTATGTTGGAGATTCAGTCATTGGAGAGAACTGCAATCTGGGGGCTGGAACAGTTATTGCCAATCTCAGACTCGATAAAAAGGAGATTTCCGTTTCTGTTAAAGAAAAAAGCATCAGTACTAAAAGAAGAAAATTCGGGGCTGTTCTGGGAGATGGTGTGATGACAGGAATCAATGTCACGATAAACATTGGAGCAATGGTCGGGAATAACGTCTTTATTGCACCTGCTGCAAAGGTTGAAGGCTGCATTGAGCCGAACTCAGTGGTGTTTTAAATGCAAGCAGTGATTCTTGCTGCAGGAGAGGGTCAGAGACTCTGGCCATTCACTGCCACAAAACCAAAAGTAATGATAAAAGTGGCAGGAAAACCGATTCTTGAGTATGTTATAAGAGCTTTAAGAGAATCGGGAATTCTCGATGTTGTTCTGGTGGTGGGCTACAGAAAGGAGAGAATAAAGGACTATTTTGGTGATGGAAGGGATTTTGGAGTTGAGATTACATATGCTGAACAGCCCCAGCAACTCGGTACTGCCCATGCCCTCATGCAGGCAAAGGAATTTATCAGAGGTTCTTTTATTGTCTGTCCCGGAGACAATATTGTGGATAGCAGAACGATTAAATGTGCCCTCGAGCCGTGGACTCTTGTTTACAAGAAAATCAGGCTGGACGGAGAACTAAAATACGGAATGGTTCTGATTGATAACGGAAAAGTGGACTGTGTGGTTGAGAAATCGGAGAAACTGGTCAGCAGTTTAGCAAATACAGGAATATACTCATTTGAGAAAGTCGTTTTTGAGAGAATCGGTAATGAAACAAGCCTGATTCCTGTTATAAATGATATTGCTTCCGAATTTTCCCTGAAGGGTGTTGAAACAGATGGATTGTGGATGGACATAGTCTATCCATGGGATATACCAAAGGTCAATGACCTCGCAATTGATTTTTCAGGGAAGTCTATAGCAGGAAGGATAGAAGGGAATGTCAACATCATCGGAGATGTCAAAATAGGTGAAAATACAATAATAAGGGGCAATTCGTATATCCGTGGGCCAGTCGTTATTGGAAGTGGTTGCGACATTGGTCCAAATTCTGTTATACTTCCGACCACGAGCATAGGAGATAATGTCAGGATTGAAGCAAACTCATATATCTCAAATTCGGTCATCAACAACAATGTAATTATGGCTGCGGGCTGTTTTCTTGAAGATTCTGTAATTGATAAGGGCTGTATTACAGGTATGAGGTTTACAGCAGGCAAGGGCAGTGCGGAAATGAAGATTGGCGACGAAATTCATACAGTTGAAGCGGGTGTTTTCATCGGAGAAAATTGCAGAATAGCAGCAAATGTTGTGGCTGAACCTGGCACTGTAGTCGGGAATAACTCTTCGATTTCATCATTGAAGCTTCTCAGGGGAATTCTGCCAGATATGTCAATGGTGTTGTAAGATGTGCGGAATAGTCGGCTACATCGGATACAGAAAAGCGCACATGGTTATAATCAATGCATTGAAAAGACTTGAGTACAGAGGCTACGATTCATGGGGAGTTGCTGTTGTTCAGGGAAATAAACTCGACATTCACAAACAGGTTGGAGCAATAGGAGAAATTGAATCGCAGGAATTTGGAGAGGCAACCCTCGGAATCGGACATACCCGGTGGGCAACTCATGGAAAACCTTCGGACGTGAATGCACATCCTCATCTGGATTGTAACGGAAATATCGCAGTGGTTCACAACGGAATTATTGAGAATTACCTCTCCTTAAAAAATGATTTGATGAAAGAAGGTCATAAATTTGTGTCCGAGACAGATACTGAGATAATCGCGCATTTGATTGAAAAAAATAATGGAAGTCTTGAGAATGCAGTTTTTTCAGCGATTTCTGTGCTTAAAGGTTCATATGCAGTTGTGGTAATCTCTCCCGATGAAAGGAAGATAGTTGCATGCAGAAATAAGAGTCCATTAATTCTTGGTGTTGGAGACGGTGAGTTCTTTGTCGCATCTGACACACCTGCAATACTCGAATACACAAACAGGGTTGTTTATCTTGAGGACGGAGATACCGTTGTCATTACAGACTCAGGTTACGAAATTAAGAATAACGGAATTAAAGTTGAAAGGATGGTTGAGCTCGTTCCATGGAGTCTTGACGATGCTGAAAAGAGCGGTTACGAACACTTCATGCTCAAGGAGATTCATGAAACCCCACGTGTAATCGAGGAAACCATAGCCGGGCATGTCTCGGATACAATTGAGCTTGATGTGAGCTTTGCGGCAGGCATCTCAGAGCTTGTATTCGTTGCATGCGGGACATCATTACATGCTGCAATTGTCGGCAAGTACATCATCGAAGAGATGTCCGGGATTCCTGTCAGAGTAGAATACGCCTCTGAATTCAACTATCACACCACTCCAATCAGCCGTTCTCTTGTTGTTGGCATCACACAATCTGGCGAGACAGCAGACACCTTAGAGGCTTTGAGAAAGGCAAAAGGTAACGGTGCAAGAATTCTTGCCATTACAAATGTTCTGGGGAGCAGCGTGACAAGAGTTGCGGATTACGTAATTTATACAAGGGCAGGTCCGGAAATCGGAGTTGCCGCAACCAAAACATTCATCGCCCAGCTTGTGGCATTATGTCTGGTTGCCTTAAAGCTCTCAATGTTGCCGAGGAGTGAACTGGAGAGATTCATTCTCGAGATGAGATTGTTACCTGAAAAAATCCGCAAAATACTTGACGAGAAAGAAAAAATAAAAGAAATAAGCGAAATACTTGCAGAATTTGATAATATGATGTACATCGGCAGGGGTATTGCTTTTCCTGTCGCTCTTGAGGGTGCGCTCAAAATGAAAGAAATCTCCTACATTCATGCAGAAGGATACCCGGCAGGGGAGTTAAAACACGGTCCATTTGCTCTTCTTGGAGAAAAAACACCCGTTATAGTCTGTATTATACGAGACGAGACCTATGACATTACCCTGAGCAACATCAAAGAGGTAAAGGCTCGGGACTCTCCTGTATTTGCATTCTCGGATGAAAAAGATAGAGAAATTGATAAATACGTTGATTATGCAGTAAAAACTCCTGAGGTTGACAGGATTTTTGCACCCATTGTACTTTCGGTTGCTTTGCAGTTACTTGCATACTACACCGCAAGAGTAAAGGGGTGCGAAATCGATAAGCCGAGACACCTTGCGAAGAGTGTGACTGTCGAATAGCCTTTTTCCCTGAAGGGGTGTGATTTAAAAACACGCCGGTTAAGCTGAGAGTATGAGGGTGAAAATTGTTGCAGGAGATGTAGTCAGAGAAGCCATACTTTTTGAAGACATTGCACCTGAAACCGTCAGTACAATCAAGAAGGCAATGCCGATAGAGGGATATGTGAATAGATGGGGTGATGAAATTTACTTTGAGACAGAGATTGACGTGCAGAAGGAGGAGAACTCGAAGGAAGTTGTGGAACTTGGTGATTTAGCTTACTGGATACCCGGCAGGGCAATATGTATTTTCTTCGGTAAAACACCTGTAAGTGATGATAAAATCAGACCTGCAAGTGCCGTCAATGTAATAGGTAGGGTTGAAGGAGATTTAGAGGAGTTTAAGAGTGTGGGTGATGGAGAAGAGATTGTAATCACTTCTATCAATCTTGAGAGTGGTTGAGATAAATGGCAAATGATATATTAAAGGCGCTCTGACAGACTCCAACAGGGGTGGCTTAATGATTAGCGTGAACGAAATTGCACTCGACATTGTTGAGGACATGATGGATTACGAGGAGGAGCTCCGTATCAGGTCATTCAGACTCGAAAACAATGCGACTGTCATTGATTGCGGAGTCAATGTTCCGGGAGGATATGAGGCTGGAGTTATGTTCACAAAAGTTTGCATGGGGGGTTTCTGTGATATTCACATTACCATGAATTACGTCAGAGATGTGGCGATGCCGTTTATTACAGAATACACAGACCAGCCAGCAATATCCTGCCTTGGAAGCCAGAAAGCAGGCTGGCAGATTAAGGTTGACAGTTACTTTGCGATGGGCAGTGGGCCTGCGAGAGCGCTCGCTCTGAAGCCAAAGAAAACTTACGAGCTGATTGAATACGAGGATGATGCAGAATATGCTGTGATAGCTCTGGAATCAGACAGAATTCCAGATGAACGTGTGATAGAGTATATAGCAGGAGAATGTGACGTAAATCCAGAGGAAGTTTACGCACTGATTGCACCAACAGCATCAATCACAGGAAGTGTTCAGATATCAGGGCGAATTATCGAGACAGCCCTTTACAGGATGGTTGAGCTTGGATACGATCCGAAAAAAGTTGTAAGCGCTTCAGGAACGTGTCCGATTGCGCCCGTTATGGAGAACGACCTGAAGGCGATGGGTGCAACGAATGACAGTCTGATATATTACGGCAGTGTATATCTGAATTTAGCTGAATACAGTGATTCTCTGGTTGATATACCTTCCAGCACTTCCGGAGATTATGGAAAGCCCTTCTCGGAAATATTCAGTGAGGTAAATTATGACTTCTACAGGATTGATGCGAGTCTTTTTGCACCGGCAAGAGCTGTAATCAACATCCTCAGAGATGGAAAAACGCACGTCTTCGGTAAATTAAATCCAGATGTGCTGTTAAAGTCTTATCAGATTGAATAATGAGACCATTATATTCAAAAGATATAAATACTAATTGTGCATATCCTGAACAGGTGACGGGGAATGGACGTTCGTGGTGATATAGGTCTTGTGGCAATTATGGTGTTCTCTTCTGTGATGTTGACATATAAATGGCTCTCACTCTACGACAACGTCAGCTCTTCAGTAATCTTCTTTGCTTTTCTGCTGACTCTGTCACTCGGTGCGCTCATCATCAGCATTGAATTGAGGATGAAGAAGGTTATGGAGGAATTTGAGAGCACAAAAAGAGCAATTGCAGTGAATGCAGACGACATTGAAAGCAGGGTGGAAGGGAAGCTGAACGCATTTATTGTCCCCCTCGAAGAGAGACTGGACAGAATAGAGAAAAGAATATACAGATAAAATTTTAAATAACCTTTTTTTGCTTGTAGAAAATGCAGCTCTGGTATTTTACCTGATCAAGGTTGCACAGGCAACTTCTTTCCTGCAAACCCTCACACCGCCAGCTGTTCTTCCCTGTATTGATATGCCCTTTACTGCAACCTTCAGGGCATAGCCGTCCATGCTGAAAATCAGTAAATCCTCGTCACCCTCAACATACTCTGTGAATATGACCTTTCCTGTTTTTTCTGAAACCCTGATATTTATCACGCCCAATGAACCTCTTGCTGTCAGTCTGTACCTTTCAACAGGTGTTCTCTTACCATACCCTTTCTCAGTGAGAGTAAAGATGTCTCCACTGCCCTTTACTACAGCAATGTTTGCAATCTCATCATCACGCCTCAACTTTATGCTTTTAACGCCTGCGGCCGTTCTTCCATACACGGGTACTTTTTCAACGGGGAATCTGGCAAGCTGACCATTTCTGCTTGATATTACTATCTCATAGCCATCACACAATTTCGCATGTGCAATTCTTCCGGATGATGCGATAATTCCTGCTCTCTTTGCATTCTCGAAGTCTGAAAGAAGAACTCTCTTAATATGACCATCCTCATTCAGTACGACAACCTCTCCGCTGAAGTCTGGCGTTGAGATGATAGCAACAACTTTTTCATCCTCTCCAGTGCCTATGTATCTCCTGATGTGAATTCCTCTTCCAAGCCTCTCCTGCTTTGAGATTTCATACGCATTAATCCAGTATGCTTTTCCAGCATCAGTGAAAAACAGCAATTTGTGATGAGTATTGCAGACTGAAATGATTGAAGGGAGGTCACTCTCCTTGAGGCTGAAACCGATTATCCCGACTCCACCCCTCTGCTGTCTTTTAAATGTTTTGATATCCATTCTCTTGATGAAACCGTTCTCTGTTAGAACAAGAAGGTTGTCTTCAGCAGCAACAAGCTCCTCAACAGATATTTCGCCCTCTTCAAGAGTGATTTCAGTTTTTCTTCCATTACCATATTTTTCTTTAATTGAGCTCAACTCATCTGTAATAATCTCGTCAATTTTTTCTGGTAATGCAAGAATCTCCCTGAATGTTTTTATCATATTCAAAAGCTCTTTATACTCATTTTCAAGGGCTTCCAGCTCAATTCCAGTTAGTTTCTGTAATCTCATCTGTAGAATAGCGTTTGCCTGAATTTCTGTCAGATTATATGCCTCAATCAGCGCAATTCTTGCCTTCTCAGGTGACTCAGATTGTTTTATCAGCTGGACAACATTGTCAATGTCCGAGACAGCTCTTCTCAATCCTTCAACAATATGTAAGCGTTCTTCTGCTTTTTTAAGATCGAATTCAGTTCTTCTCCGGATAACCTCTCTCCTATGCTTTACGTATTCTACAATAAGTTCTTTAAGATTCAGAATTTTTGGTTCACCATCCACCAGAGCGAGATTTATCACTCCAAAGGTCGTCTGGAGATTGGTAAAAGTATATAGTTTATTTATCGCCGTCTGGGCATCACCTCTCAGCTCAAGTACAACCCTGATTCCTTCTCTATCAGACTCGTCCCTCACATTTTTAATTTCTTCAAGCTTGCCGTCTTTAATCAGTTCTGCAATTTTCTCGACAAGCTTCGATTTATTCACCATATAGGGTATTTCCCTGATGATGAGAGTATCATCTTCAAGGTCTATCCTGCCCCTGACAGTTATTTTGCCTCTTCCAGTTCTGTATGCGTCTACAACTCCCCGTCTGCCTACGATTATCCCGCCAGTTGGAAAATCTGGAGCTTTAACGTAATTCATCAATTCACTGACTGTTATTTCCGGTTCTCTGAGATATGCTGTGATTGCATCGCACACCTCAACAAGGTTATGGGGGGGGATATTTGTCGCCATTCCGACTGCTATACCACTCCCACCATTAATAAGCAGGTTGGGAATGCCTGATGGAAGAACAACAGGCTCATTAAGAGTTGCATCAAAATTTGGAGTGAAATCAACCGTCTCTTTCTCAATGTCTGTGAGCATCTCCTCTGCGATTCTTGCCAGCCTCGCTTCCGTGTATCTCATCGCAGCAGCAGAATCTCCATCTATACTACCAAAATTGCCCTGACCGTCGATTAGAGGATACCGCATGGAGAAATCCTGAGCCATTCTCACGAGAGTATCATAGACAGCGGTGTCTCCATGAGGATGGTACTTACCAAGCACATCACCGACAATTCTCGCACACTTTCTGTGGGGTCGGTTGCTTCTCAAACCCATTTCATACATCGCATAGAGGATTCTTCTCTGAACAGGTTTCAAGCCATCTCTGACGTCTGGTAAAGCTCTTCCGACAATAACACTCAT
Source organism: Archaeoglobus sp. JdFR-22 (assembly GCA_002010045.1). GTDB lineage: Archaea > Halobacteriota > Archaeoglobi > Archaeoglobales > Archaeoglobaceae > JdFR-22. The sequence goes on from MTMJ01000087.1 coordinate 30,176, forward strand.
TGCATAGTCAATATAAGAGGATTTGAGCTCATGACTTATCTCACGAAGAAGTTCCATTACTTAAAATGCTGCTGTCAGATTTATAAATGTATCTTGATGTGTTAATTTTCTGAATATTCCATTTAGGGTGCTTACAAAATTACCAACAAAATACCAATTCTAACATCTCAATACTCTAAATAACAAACCCATATAACTCCCTACAAAAAGATACATAGCC
>MTMJ01000111.1 GCA_002010045.1 Archaeoglobus sp. JdFR-22
CTCAGAAATAACTCTTGCTGCCATTATGTTCAGCCTCTGGGCATCTCTTCCCGTTGTTCTTTGTGTACCCTCTTTAAGTATAAGCACGGGTGTACCTTGCAAAGTCGGCATATTTTAACCACCTCCTCTAATGTATGATTTGGTAGAACAGTAGTTCTATATATATTTTTTGGTAGATTTTTACTTATCCTGCCACAATATAAAATACTGTTTAAAAAATACTTCAGGTATGAAGAAACATATTGACAGATTGTGGATATATATAAGAGTAGATTAATCATCTGAGATATTTTACTAAACTATATTCTCTTCGGAAAAATTCTTATATTATTAAATTATAAATTTAGAAGGTGATAGGATGAGATTGCCTTTTGGAATAGAATTACTCGATGATTATCTCGGTGGTGGTCTTGACAAGGACACAATCAATCTGGTTACAGGAAGAAGCGGTAAGGGAAAAACTATTTTAGCAGCTCATTGGGCGGCAGAAGGTGCTCGAATCGGAGAAAACGTTGTTTATATCTCCACTACTCTCATAAAAAAAAGTTGTGAGAGTTATCTTAAAAAAATGAGTTTTATGGAAGATGTTTTTGATAGAATTCACTGGAGGTTTGCGAGAATTGAAGCCAGGGATTTCCTGCCACTTTCAAAGGAGAAAGTTGATGACAACATCAGAACTATTCTTGCACTTGACCTCGAAGAAGTTGATAGAGTCATTTTCGATTCTATAACAGATTTTGATAAGGCTTTAGCCGACCCTGTTCTGTACAGAAATGCACTTGGGTTTGTCGCAGAACTATGTTATGAGAACGATATGACGGCTATATTTGTAGAAGAGGCACCAATGTTACAGGAATGGGGAGAAACTAAAAATATAGCAGAGTCAGTCATATTTCTTGAGCTCTTAAAAGTTCCTGATGGATTTGAGAGAGCACTGAAGATAATCAAGAAGTACAGAACCAGCCACCCATTGAACTGGATTCCATTCGAGATAACAGATGATGGCATTGTCGTGAAAGGAGGGAGGCTTGCTCCAAAAGATTTTGATTTTGTTCATAAGTAGAAGTATGTCTGTAGCAGAGAAAATAAACGAGGCGATCGATGCAGGGGCTGAAATTATACTTATCAAAGTTGATGCCAAAAGATATGTGGAAGCATGCCTTGAAATCATTAAATATCTTACCGGGGACTCCTATGGCGTATTTGTAACTCTTAATAGACCATACTCTTCAATGAAGAAATTGATGTCAAGAGAGGGAATTGATACTGAAAAAATTATTTTTATCGATGCACTGACCAGACAGATTCATGGAGAAGAGGTTGATCCTGAAAGATGCGTCTACCTGAACTCTCCAGATCCAACTCAGATGCAATTAGCAATTGAACGGGCAATGGGGTGCATAAACGCAGAAAAAAGATTCATTTATATTGATTCCCTCTCGACAATTTCTCTCTATAAATCATTTGAGACTCTGTTGAGGTTCACTAGACACATAATCGGGAAAATAAGAATCAAGGGCTTCATTGGAACAATCTTTTCAGTTGAGAAAGAGATGGATGAAAGTTATTACTCGCAGATTGCTCTGATGGTTGACGAGATAATAGAGATGTAATTTCTAACGAGCTTTCATAATCACAAAGCTTAGTTAACCATAACAGATTTATCTTTCATTCACTTTGCATTTCTTCCGTATTTTTATCGCATATCCTTTGTCCACCTGAACCATCTCCTCACCGCACATAATCGCCTGTCCTGTACCCAAGAATTTCTCATTAAAGAACACCACAACATCGTTCGGTTTTATTCTCACATCAGCTTCAATCACGCCAGCGGCAAAAATCGTACCTTTTGGTTCGAAATCATCAATTTTCACCGTGTACTTTCTATTTTTTAACAGAATTTCTGCGAATTTCAGGTCTATATCGAGCATGCCATATCTCGTATCAATTCTCAAAATCCTTTCTTTTCCGGAGTAAAGCTTGAGTTCTGGAAATCTACCTTTCACTGTGAAATCTCCATCGAGCTCCATACCAAACTGATATCTAACCATATGCCTGAAAATCTCCTCATAAAGGTTGAATTTCATCCCCTCGGAGTTTTCAAATTCCCTTCTGAGATTTTCGATTGATTTTTCTGAGAGTATACCCTCTTCTACTGTAAAAGTTACTTCAAACCCACCAATCTCTGAAGCTTTTTCAACAACTTTTCTGTATCCGCCCTCAACATGACCGATAACTTTATCGAAATCTCCTTTTGATATCAGATTTGCAAGTTTTTCACCCATAAACTGTACTTCATCGGCACTCCAGTAACCTGTGACAGTTGTATCATAATTGCTGACCGGATAGCATAATTCAAGCTCTCTTGGTGAGACGAGCGGAGAGGAAATAATAATCTCATTAACTCCCCTAAGCTGCACAGCCCTCTTTAATGCTGAATGGGTTCTTGACATCGAATATGGTTTCGTGGACGTGCATGGAAGCAGAACAAGAGTACTGCTGACAGGATGGTAAATCTCAGCACTCTTATCCAGAAAACACCTCACATCTGGGCGGTCAAATTCAGGCACTGTGAAAAGAGCTTTTGAGCGTTTATATAGCTGAAAGCATTTTTTCAATTCTTCGCCACTCCATATTAATTTATCTGCTATTTTGAGCATCAAGGTAAGCTCTGTATTGACCTTCGACCTGTATTCAACAAAATTTCTCAGATTTTCTTTTCTGATTTGCTCTCTGACAATTTTAATCTGGTTCTCGAGAGTTTCAGTGTTGTGGAGTGCAATGAACTCGCTCTTCTTACTGTAACTCATCTTTTTAACATCTTCCGGGTATGTGGAACTGCATACACTACAGCTGCATGGAAACTCCTTGATCGAATTTATGTCAAATCTGCAGTCTGGAAGCAGGTAAATTCCATTATATCCTTCTACAATCGGTAGAATGTTGTCAACAATATCCACACCAAGGTAGATCAGTAACGGAAGGTTCTCAGGTGTTGCCAAGGCAGTTGCATAAAGTGGTTTCCAGTCCCTTCTTCTTAGCGTAAAAATAGTCTCAACGATTTTTTTGGGATAAAGTGTTCTCAATCCGGTAACCACACTTATGGAGCTTTCTTTACCCTTCAGAATTTCGTATCTCTCTTCATCGATAAAAGAAAGTTGATAGGGTGCATAACCAAAGTCAACTCCATCAATAAACTCAAATCTATTTTTATCAAGAAAGTCAATCATCATCGGTAATTTGTGTTCATTTAAGTTAGCAATTCTTGCAAGACCGTCTCTTTTAACGAGAGAGATCATTTAACCACCACAGCATTTGAAGGTATGCCTGCAAGATATTTTTCCCAGTTTTCATCTGCATAAATTCTGAATTTTTTGTTACTGAATTTTATCAGGAATGATCTGAGAGAGCTGATCGCCTCAATTAAAGCCTCCTCTTCCAGCAGCTCAGCCGGTGGAATCTCAGAATGACCTGCAGGATAGACTTCAAGCATCTCAGCTGGAACAATTCCAAAAACAGGTTTCAGGTAAAAATCTGCCGATTTATTTACGTCTGTTGAGATCGTAAATTCTTCTGCTTCAAGTTCAATATTTTTCACCCTTTCATGATGTCTCAACACCGCAGGTCTAAGTATGCTCTCAACACCTGTGTAGAAAAATGTCCGCTTAATTGATGGATCATGCATCTCAATAAGGGTAAGATAATCTCTGATCTGCCTCCAGGCAGTTATCAGGTTGGGATGACTTCTGATTCTCTCCTCTACAAACTCAAAAAGAGTGTTTTCTCTGATAGCTTGCTTAATCTTCCTTATTTCTTCAAAACACACCCACAGGTTATGTTCTCCAATAAGTATCTCTCTTTCACTTTTCCCAGTTTTCTGCAATTCCTCAGCATCAAATTTAGAGCAGATGGGACATGAACACGGTAAATAATGCAATTCTTTGAGTTTCTTTGTACCAAAAGGGGTAAGATAGCGGTCATCTTTTGCATACAGGGCATAAGCGGCAGAGTCAAATAAATCACAACCGAGTGCAACAGATACGGAGAAGAAAACAGGATGGCCTGCACCAAAAAGGTGAACCGGAGCGGATGATGGCAGCGTAGATTTAACTTCGAGAATTATTCTAACAACATCTGCAAAACGGTATTCATCAAGCAAAGGAACAATTGCACCGATTGGATATATATCGCCACCCATAACAGATACTTCTTCTGCACTTCTCCTTCTCAAATCGAGATGGGTGGAGCCCTGAATCGGCAGAGCAAGTAGATTTTCGGATTTTGAGTTTTTAAGTATTTCAGATGCCTCCTTTTCCCTTTTCAGTGTTGTTTCAAGTTCATTTAGGGCAATAGAATGTTCAACATCTGGAGGTGTGGGTATGTCGAGGGGAACGATAATATCAGAGCCTATTTCTTTCTGGAATTCAACTATCTCGGAATTGTCTATCTCCACATCCCCGTATACCATCAGCTGATAACTGCCGCTGTCCGTCATGAGAGGTATCTCAGTATTGAGAAGTCTGTGCAAACCTATTTGAATTGCTATTTCACGCAGAGAAGGAGAGCGGTAAATAATATAAGAATTCGTTATCAGAATCTGTGCTCCAAATTCAGTCATTTTTCGGGCAGGAATAAAGTCTATGTTCGGGTTGATTACCGGCATAAGAGTCGGAGTCTCAACAACACCGTGTGGGGTTCTGAGTTTACCAACCCTGCCCATTATATCTTTGTGCAATATTTCAAAGTTCATCTGAGAAGGTTGTATGTATGGTATAAAAATCTTGGAGTTTATTCCTCGACTTTAAAATCATGACCATGTATCCACATATACCCGAGGGCAATAGAGGCATAGTACCTGTACTGCTCATCTTCTCCGTCTTCGAGTGCTTTTTTGAGGAGCTCAAATGCAGGCTCTCCAATCTTCGAGAGCGCCATTGCAGCCTCCCATTTAACTTCTTCATTACCTTCCTTCAGTACTTTCATAAGCGGCTTGACTGCATCTTCTCCCATTTCCGAAAGAGCAATAGAGGCGTACATCCTTCTATCTCCGTCTTCGGTCATCAACACGGCAATCAATCCTTTAATGTCCCTATTTGCTTTCATTTCCTCGATAGAAGCCATTTGAATCAGTGTGATTTAGGATTTCAACAGATATATCTCTTTCCCCTGTGAGGTTTTTTGGCAATTCATTGCATAATCTAACCAATACATCTATTTTCTAAAAGAATTCATCTATAGACGATTTATTACCACATCATAATAACATAGTCAATAAGATTTTTAAGTAGGTTACGATTATTATAATCATAATAAAACTAAGAGGTTAATTTGAATGAAGGGTGTGGCTATTGAAGTCCTCCTGATAGAAGATAATCCCGGTGACGCAAGATTAATTCAGGAATTACTCAGTGAATATGAATTTTTCGAGTTCGAATGTGTGAGTAGATTATCTGATGCCTTTCAAATTTTAAAAAGAAAAAAATTTGATGTTATAATCTCCGACTTATCGCTTCCAGACAACCATGGGTTAGATACCGCTCTCAAGGTTTGCAAAAATGCAGATAATATCCCTCAGGATTATCTCGTAAAGGGGAAAATCGATACAGATATGCTCATACGCTCAATCAGATATGCAATCGAGCGAAAAAAATCAGAACAGGAACGTAAGAAGATGGAGAGGAATTTAAAGGATTTGAATGACACAGTCCATGGAAAGACAGACAGGATTGATATCAAACTTGTTGAGTGCGAAGAATACAGTGAAATCAGGATTGTAGACTTTGGTTGTGGAATACCCCATGAGATTAAAGACAATGTATTCTCAAAAGGAGAGAGACTTATTGATTATGCAGAGGTGAAAAATGAGACTGCGTGAAAAAACTGTTCTGATTGCAGGAATAACACTGATATTTCTGATTCTTATCCTCTTTATGACTTCCAATACTGTGTTACTGAGCAGTTTCAAAGAGCTTGAAGAACAGAATGCACAGAGGAACGTTGAAAGGGTGATGAATGCACTTTCGGATGATATAGCAGGTCTGGATTCGTTCAATCACGACTGGGCAGCCTGGGATGACACTTATGAGTTCATTGAGGATATTAATGAGGAATATATTGATTCAAATTTAGTCGATGAGACGTTTATTGATTCACGACTCGATGTTATGTTATTTTTTAATTCTCAGGGAGATCTCGTTTACGGGAAAGCATTCGACAGAGAAGAAGAGGTTGAAATTCCGATTCCAGAAAATTTTCTCAAGCTTAAACCAGATGACCCGCTTTTGAATCATCAGACTCCTGAAAGTTTTGTAAGTGGAATCTTCCTCCTTCCAGAAGGTCCGATGGTGATATCGTCACGGCCTATTGTAACAAGTAACAACAAAGGTCCGGTCAAAGGGAGCCTCATAATGGGGAGATACCTCAACGAGGAAGAAATTGAATACTTTTCTGAGCTAACCCGTTTATCTTTGAAGATGTACCTACTTAATGAAGAAATGGAGTCTGATTTCAGAGATGCCATTCCTCATCTCCTTAAAAATCAACAGGTTCATGTCAAAACACTGTCTGAAGACTCGATAGCAGGATATGGGCTTGTAAAGGATGTTTATGGAGAACCTTCTGCTGTCCTGAGGGTTGACATGCCAAGGGATATTTATGCAAAAGGACTGGGAACAATAAAATATTTTACGCTATTCATAGTTGCAATCGGGTTACTATTCAGTTTTATCATGCTGATTCTGCTCGAGAAATTCATTCTCTCCAGAGTCTCAAAATTGAGCTCCGAAGTTAAAGACATAGGCGAAAAAGGAGATTTTTCAGCGAGAGTTTCTGTCTCAGGAGAAGACGAATTATCGGAGCTTGCCAGCACTGTCAATAAAATGCTCAAAGCTCTTGAAATGAATGCAACAGAGTTAAAACGCTCAAATTCAGAACTTCAGCAGTTTGCCTATGTGGTATCTCATGACCTTCAGGAGCCTCTGAGAATGATTAAAAGCTACTTGAAGCTTCTGGAGGAGAGATATAAAGAAAAGCTTGATGAGAAAGCAAAAGATTTCATCAATTTTGCTGTTGATGGAGCTGAGAGAATGCAAAAATTGATTGACGGAATTTTAGCCTATTCAAGAGTTGAGACAAAAGGAAAACCATTCAAGCCCGTGAATACAGAAAAGGTACTCAATACTACTCTTAAAAATCTTAAAGTTGTCATTGAAGAGACAAAGGCTAAGATAACACACAGTAAACTTCCTGTGGTTGAAGGCGATGAGACACAGCTTGTTCAACTCTTCCAGAATCTCATCGGTAATGCAATCAAGTTTCATGGTAGTAAGCCCCCTGAAATCCATATTTCGGCAAAGAATGGAAATGAAGAATGGATTTTCTGTGTTCAGGACAATGGTACTGGAATTGAGTCTGAGAATACGGAAAGAATTTTCATGCTCTTCCAGCAATTGCATGCGAGGGATGAATATGGTGGGACAGGTATCGGGCTTGCAGTCTGCAAGAGAATAGTTGAAAGACATGGCGGAAGAATCTGGGTTGAATCCGAGCCTGGCAAGGGAAGTAAATTCTTCTTTACAATTCCCACAGGTGGTGAAGATGACTGAATATAAACCGGTAAGAATACTGATTGTCGAAGATAATCCCGGAGATGTTAGACTTGTTCAGGAATTTCTTGAAATTTATGATGGATACTTCGAAATCGAGTGTGTTGAAAGATTGTCTATGGCTATTGAGTCTGTGAAGAAAAATAACTTCGATGTAATCCTGCTTGACCTTGCACTACCTGATAGTTTTGGTCTGGATACTGTAGACAGGTTATACAGCACTTCTACTGAAATTCCAATTATCGTTCTGACAGGCAACCGCGATGAGGACATTGCACTTAAAGCTGTTCAGGCTGGTGCACAGGATTACCTCGTGAAGGGACAATTTGATTCAGATTTGCTCGTACGCTCAATCAGATATGCTATTGAGCGAAAAAAAATCGAGGAAGATTTGCTTGAGAGTGAAAGAAGGTATAAGGACTTATTCGAGAACGCAAATATCATGATTCAGAGTGTTAACCAGGAAGGTCGTTTCATCACAGTGAACAGAGAATGGCTCGATACGATGGGCTACAGCTTAGAAGAAGTGAAGAATCTGACGGTTTTTGATATTCTCGACAAAGATTGCATCGAACACTGTTCAGCTGTATTTGAGAAGGTACTTTCAGGAGAGCCACAGAAAAACGTTGAGGCAAGGTTCGTAACAAAAAATGGAAGAAAAATAGATGTTGAGGGTAATATATTCAGCAGGGTTTACGGGGGAAAGATTATTGCCACCCATGGAATCTTTAAAGACGTCTCCGAGAAAAAAAGAGCGGAGAAGGAATTGAAAGAAAGTGAAGAAAGATACAGGACAACCTTTGAGCATACCGGAACTGCTATGTTGATTGTGGAGGAGGATACTACAATCTCTCTTGTAAACTCTGAATTTGAAAAGCTTTCGGGTTACAGCAAGGAGGAAATAGAAGGAAAGATGAGCTGGACACAATTTGTTCATCCCGATGATATTGAGAGAATAAAAAATTATCACTATGCAAGAAGGGAAGGTAGAGCTGCACCAACAACATATGAGTTCAGAGCGATTAATAGAAGAGGAGATATTTTAAATATTTTTATAATCGTGGGCTTAATTCCGGGTACAAAAAAATGTGTTGCTTCTCTGATTGATATTACTCCTCTGAGACGACTCAATAATCTGTTGAGAGCAATCTCTGAAATCAATGAGATTGTAGCGAAGGAAAAAGAGACCGAGAAGGTACTGAAGTCTGTCTGCAGAAAACTGGCACTCGTTTATGGGGCTATCGTCACATCAATCAAACGGGGGGAGGGGCTGTTACCGGTTGGCGCAGAGGGCATCTCACTCAAACCGGTGAGTGAAGTTATAACGTCCTGTCCTGCAAATAGTAAGGCTCTGGAAGGTAAAACAATCAAACTAAGAAAAGATGAATTGCTATGTTCTCGCTGTATGCCTAATCCATACGAATACGTGTTATCAATTCCACTGCTGTATGAAAAGGTACATGGTGTTATCGTGATTCATTCAAACAGTGAATTTAACGATGAGGAGGTGGCTCTAATCGAGAAGCTCTCAAGAAACATCGCATTTGCACTCACTGCTCACAAAATAGAGAAAGAGAGGGAGAGGGCTTTTGAACAACTCACAGCAAATATCATTGCTTTTGATAAATCTGCAGACCGCCTCAGGAATCCCCTTTCAGTAATTATGAGTTCGATTGAACTTCGAAAAGAACTCGGGAGCGAAAAAGTAATCGAAATTATAAAAGAACAATCAAAAAGAATCAAGGAAGAACTTGATGAACTCCGGAAAGAAGAAGTAAACACTTACAAACTGGCGAAAGACAGCATTAAAAAATTCATATAAATTTTGGTTAAGGGGGTTTAACCTGAAATTCAAAAGTATTAATAATAACATACATCACTGTTATTTTTATGGAATTGAAAGATAATCACCTTGCAGCTGTAGTTTTCATAACTATCATGTTTACAATGGTACTATATCGTCTCTCTAACGAGCCAACAGGCATTTACGGTTATTATATGTTCAGATACACTTTGTTGAGAATTTATATAAATCTAATTATTCTTTCTCTCTGTTTTATCTCTATTTTCGGTCTTGTCAGGCTGTTACAGATGGGATGGAGAAGCAGCAAATAATAATTTTTATCGCACGCTATAATTTTAATTCAAAAATGATTACCTCTAAATTCATACCAAATTGAAGAATGGAAAAAGATTATATTTAAGGAAAAGAGTTATTCCAAAATTAATTTAAAAGCCAAAGCCGGGATTGCAGAGCCAGGCTACTGCGGTAGATTCGAGATCTACTGCTCTCTGAGCGCGTGGGTTCGAATCCCACTCCCGGCGTGCATATAATTTTTTTTCAAGCTCGATAGTGCAATATCGCAGATATTGCGGTGTGATGATCGACCTGTCTGCAGGTCGGGGTTCGAATCCCACTCCCGGCGTGCATATAATTTTTTTTCAAGCTCGATAGTGCAATATCGCAGATATTGCGGTGAGAATACATCGTTGTTCATGAATTGTTCACCTGGTTGAGCACAGGCATACAGGAGGTTGTGTTATAATAATCATGAAGGTAAAAGTATTAATCTTATAATAACTATTTTTCTAAAATTATCGAATGGTTAAAGGAGTAGTGGTGATGCCTGTTGAGCGTTCTACCGGGTTAAAAATGAAGTATATTTTAACTGCTGTTTTTTTGACAGTGGTAGTTGCTTTAAGCGGATGTACCAAAACAGTCGAGCAGATGAAAGATGAAAGGGATGTTGAGGGGTTGATTAAAGCTCTTGAAAGTACTGATGAAGAGAAAAGAGCAAAAGCAGCAGAAGCACTTGGAGAACTCGAAGATACCCGAGCAATAGACCCTCTGATTAAACTTCTAAGAAGCGACGATAGCAGTATCGTGAGACAGAAAGTTTCTGAAGCCCTTGTGAAAATGGGGATGCAAGCAACACCAAGGCTTGTAGAAGCTCTGGATGATGATGACTGGCGTGTTAGATCACAGATTGCGTGGATACTTGGAGAAATCGGAGACTCAAGAGCAGTCCCGTATCTCATTAAACAGATAAACGATAGTGTCAGAGATGTAAGGAAAAATGTTGTATGGGCTCTCGGTCAGATTGGAGTTGATGCAAGAGCAGTTGACCCTCTCTTTAATGCGCTGAAGGACGAAGACCCGGGGGTCAGAAGCGAAGCAAGAACTGCTATTGTAAAAATGGGAGAATCTGCGGTTAATCGACTTATTCAGTCGTTAAATGACGAGGATGAATTTATCAGGAACACATCAGCTTGGGCTCTTGGAGAGATTGGTGGAAGAAGAGGCACATCATTCGAGACAAGAAAGAAGATGGCAGAACCGCTTGTTAAATCCCTTAGGGACGAGGATGAAGATGTAAGGAAATCTGTTGCATTGTCCCTCGACAAATTGCGTTTTGAACCGAGGAATGAAGAAGAACAGGCATGGTACTTCGTGGCAAAGAGAGAATGGGACAAAGCTGCATTTCTCGGGAGTGTTTCGGTTGATCCACTGATATTAGCCCTCAGAGCAGAAGTCAGTGATGTTAAGTGGGGGGCAACCAAAGCCCTTGTGAAAATAGGGAATTCAGCGGTGCAGCCTCTGATGAGGGCACTTCAGGATGAGGAGATTCAGATTCAGGCGGTAATTGCTCTCGAAATAATTGGAACTACGGAAGCAAAAGAGGCAGTTAATGATTTCATAGACAAATATGATGCAGACCTTGAGTATATGGCTCAGAACTACAACGAAATTCTGGAGCAGGTCAATATTTCAGGTTATGAGTTTCTGCTAATACTCGCTCTTGAGAGATACGGCGACAATAACATGCTTTCTGCTCTTATTGAGAGTGGAAACCCCATACTGGAGTATGCGGCGAGCTACTGGGCAGAGAGACATGGTCATGTTGTGCTTCAGGAAAAAGGAAGCCCAAAGAAGTGGCCCTAGCTTTTGATTCCAAGTAATATAGACTGAATATGAGAATAAAGGTAGTCCCGGGGGGATTCGAACCCCCGTCGGCGGCTCCAAAGGCCACTAGGATTGACCGCTACCCTACGGGACTTTTTGGTAAAATAACTCCTTCTCAACTCTTTTAAGCTGTAAACTACTGTCGAGAGCAGGAAAGTCAGTGTAATTGTAAGCAATGCCAATGCAATGTAATCCGGCAATAGCATCTCACCGTGAACGTACACGATTTATCAACTACCAGTATACTTAAATCCTTTATGCTCAGGTTCAAGTAGAAGTGTAGAGTTACTCAGCAGTTGCAATGTTTGTATTGAATTCAAATTCCTGCGGGGTTATGTCTATCACTTTTTCCTCTCCTGCAAATTCAACACCAATCTGTAAGTCGATGGATGCTGCTGTCTTTTCGCCATTCTTTATGTGCGTAACCCACCACTCGGAAATCTTTGAGTCATCTATGTCAATTATAACCTCTACGTTCTTCTTACCCATTGCAGGTATTGTCATTCCTTCTGTTTTACCACTCCCAAAGTCGATTCCATTCATTTTTAGTCTGTAGTTGATGAACCCTATAGGGATTGAGTATGGCATGTTGTTCTTCACATCCATTGAAACCACGATTTCTGTATCTCCTTCTTCAACATTCCATTTGAAGATTGTATTTTCCATTTCAATTGCGTCAAATCCGAGTAAATCTACGTTAAACTCCGAACCAGCCATCTGTTCGAGAATATTTGTCTGAATTTCCATTGAGTATCCAGTCGGAATACCTAATTCAAATCCAAGTACATTGAAATACAAATCACCCTTGACTTCTATCTCTGTCTTTTCCCCATCCTCAATGTGCGTAACCCACCAGTCCTTTAATCTCCTGTTCTCGATATAACTGACAATCGTGAGTTTATCTTCTCCTGAGGAGATGGTAGTATCTCCAAGAGCATTTCCCTCACCCATGTGAATATCATTCATAAAAATATTTACTCTCACATCACTGAGCGGAATTGAAAATGGATTTGGGTTATTCAGAGTAATCTCTGATAACAACTCACTCTGTACTGAATCCACATTACCCCATTTTAACTGAATTGACTTTAATTCAGGCTCTGAGACACATCCTGAAACCATAAATCCCAGAACCAGTATAATTACTGCAAGAATTTTCCTCACAAATTAAAATTATTTTCAAGATATATAAAATTTTCTCCAACAGGTTTTTAAAAGCTGACTTCGTTATATATGATGCCGATGATGACTGATGGGCGAACTGAATGATGATGATATCAAATGTCTGAGGCTCACAATCCGGCTATAAAATCCTTGGATGTTATTATTCTTGCATTCAACACCTCCGACATATGCTTCAGACCATAATTGTATTCATACTCGTTTAAAGTTGCTGTACAGTCCCTAAGAACGCTGACATCATATTTCAACAGAATAGCATCGCTGACAGTGTGCAGAACACATATATTCGTCGCAACACCGGTAATGAACAGTCTCGTGATATTCAGCTCCCTGAGCGTTAAATCTAAATCAGTCCCAAAAAATGCCGAATACCTCCTCTTTTTTATGAGATAGTCTCCTCCGACAGGTTTAAGTTCGTCAATTATTTCTGCACCTTCGGTATTCATGACACAGTGTGGTGGCCAGATTTTGAATTCGATGTCATCTTCTCTATGCCAGTCCTGGGTGTAAAATACTGGAATCCTTTCTCCTGCTGTTTCAATTACTTTCTCAATAGGTTCAAAAATCTCTCTGACGTGGTCTCCAATATACAGTGCACCATTCTTATAGCAAAAATCCTTCTGCATATCCACTACTACCAATGCGTCCATAATCAGGCTAAATTTACGGGGTGAAAAAATTTTCCTCTTCTGCTCGAATCACTGGATTCAAATTAAAAATTCTATTTTTTGGTAACCGCAGTAAAACCTATTAACTCCTTCAACAAGCCAGAAAATATGATACTGGACGATAAAGCGTTTAGAGATGAGGCTGTAAAACTAACAGCATATCTGATGTCAATTTCTGCAAGGACAGCTCCAAAGTCGAAGGGTGAGGATGATATTGAGATTATCTATGCTTATGGAGAGGATAAAGACAAAATCGCAGATAAAATGATAGAACTGGAGAAAGAACGTAAAGGATTTAAAAGAGATGGAGAGAATTTAAAAAACTCATCCGGTGTTCTCCTGATAGGTGTTAATGGTGGAAAGACCCTTGGTTTGAATTGCGGAGCATGCGGTTACGACTGCAAGACATTTCCGAAAGAAAGAAAACAGGGAAAGGATTTTGTTGGACCCAACTGCATCTTCAAGATTCTTGACCTCGGAATTGCTTTAGGTTCTGCCGTAAAGCTGGCAAGTATCATCAATGTGGATAACAGGATTATGTACAGGGTGGGTACAGCAGCAAAAATGCTTGGAATGATAAAATCAGATGTGGTTATGGGAATTCCTCTCTCATCGACTGGCAAAAGCCCATTTTTCGATAGACTTGAAACTGAAAAGGCGAAGAAGAAAAAGAAATAATGCAGTATCTTGATTTTCCCTCCACCACGCAATCTCGCAAAATAGCTGAGAAGTATGGTTACAGTGAATTTGTTATAAGGAGATGGCTCAACTTTTTTGAAGATGCTTTAGAGCTCATTGAGAAGTCAGAAGAAGGAATACCAAAATACATCAGAGTCAATACCCTGAAGACTGAGGAGTCAGAATTAATTAGAAGATTGAAGAATCGGAGTTTTGATGTAAAAAAAACAGATGTTCCTTTCTGCTATGAAGTTGTGAAGGAAGCATATTCATCTGGTGCAACACCGGAATATCTCATGGGCTATTATTACATTATGGACAAAAGCTCCTGTGTTCCGCCAATAACACTTGATCCCGAACCTAGTGACGTAATAGCCGACTTCGCATCTTCTCCCGGTGGGAAAACGACATTATTAGCCCAGTTAATGAAAAATCAGGGAGTTATTCTTGCAGTGGAATCAAACTACAGTCGTGCGCTATCATTGATAGACAATATTCACAGAATGGGTGTGATGAATACTGCGGTTATTCAAATGGATGCCAGAAAATTTCCAGAACTCAATATAAAAGCTGATAAAATCCTGCTGGATGCGCCGTGCAGTTGTGAAGGTATAATGCATAGAAATTCCTCAAGAAAGTCAACCTTCAGACCTGAAGACATTGTAACCTGCTCGGATATCCAGTTAAGGTTGATCGACTCTGCTATTAAGAGCCTGAAAAAAGAAGGTGTCCTTGTTTACTCAACATGCTCAATGTCACCTGAGGAGAATGAGATGGTCGTTCAGAGGGTGCTTGACGAATACCCTGTTAAGCTGGAAAAAATTAATTGGGGAGATGCAGCATTTACCGAAGTCCCGAACACTGACATTAAATTGAGCAGAGAAATGAGGAAAGCGAGAAGATTTTACCCCCATAAACACCAGACATCTGGATTCTTTGTTGCGAAAATTGTTCTTGAACGGGAAGTTATTGAATGAGAGTGTAAATTGTAAGCTGGAGATGTTATGAATTTTCTGAACTATTGAGTTTACGGATGCACTTCGAGGTCGAGAAACTTTCTCATCAGCAGCAGGTCTTTGAGCATCAAATCGTATTTTCTGGATATTCTGTGCCTTAATACTCTCATATAAACCTTCCAGTCCTTTCCTTCGCTCTTCCACTTTTCCACAAATTGATTCAGCGTAATTTTTCCGTTTGAATAATCCATCCAGTCCTGTATAAACTCTTTCTCCCGCTTTGAGAGGCACATAATCTGATTATGTTTTGTTATTAAAAAATGTAACGAATTCTTACAGAACTAAAGGATTTTAAACAATTCATTATTTTTGTATTATGCGTCCTGATAAGATATTCATTGGCTTTGCACTGCTGTTCATGGGGATAGCGATGTTGACAGTTTCTGCCAGTGTTGAGTATGGAGGAGTCATTCTTATCGGTCCCATCCCGATAGTCTTCGGTTCGTCGCCTGAAATGGCTATCGCTGGGATAGCTGTGACTGCTGTAATGCTGCTCATAATTTATTCAGCCTTCAGGTGGTAAGATGATTGAGATACCTGCATTTATTATGATGGCTATTGGAATCTACCTGATTTTCAGAGGATTGATAGAGCAACCTGAAATTGAGTACAGGAAGGAAATCCCGCAACAAGAAATGAGCAGAGACGAGAGGTGGGAAGAAAGAAAAGAAAAAAGAGAAGTAAAAGGTGGTGGAGTGATTTTAATAGGTCCCATCCCGATAGTTTTTGGAGAGTCAAGATATGCAGTTTATGCTCTTATTCTCGCAATTGTACTTATGGCATTATCCATCCTGTTCCTTGCGGGTTTGAGGTGGATTTAGGATAAGAATGCTATCTATGTTTCCACCGTTTCAGATTTTTAACTGTATCTTTTGCCATTTTCTTAGCCATGGGTTCAGGGTACATCTTCTTTAAAAATTTGGTGATTCTTCTGACCATCTGGTTTTTGGTCAGTTTCGGCTCTGTGAATTCACCATTCTGATAGCAAAATGCACAGTAATCTTCATTCCTGCTACCATCTTTGTTTGTCCCGTAAAAACCTCCCATCGTTATTGGCATTCCACAGCTCTGACAAATGGTGTGCTTCTCATCCGAGAGTATGTTGGGCTTCATCCTGTGACAGTTTTAATTTCAAATTTATTAAATATTTCGTGCATAATTATCTTCATCTGCAGCTTTTTGAAAACATGATGGACTTTATCTAAAGAAAGGATTAAGTATTCCTCTTTAAGAAATCCTTCCGATGAGACCCGCAAAAATAGTCTATTTCGACAGTCCGGGAAGAGAGAATACAGAATCGACTTTAAAGCTTGCGTTTGAGAGAGCAAAAGAACTCGGGATAAATTACATTGTTATTGCATCGTCCAGAGGTGAAACAGCAACAAGGGCTCTGGAAATGATGGACAAACTCGGAATTAAGATAAATCTTGTTGTGGTGACATACCACACCGGCTTTTATGAAGAAGGACAGAATTCCATGCCCTCAGAAATTGAGAATTATCTGAAAGAGAATGGAGTCAAAATTGTCCGTCAGACCCATACACTTTCAGGGGTTGAAAGAAGTATCTCGAGAAGATTTGGCGGTTTATCGCATGTGGAAGTTATAGCTGAAGCTCTGCGTTCTTTATTTGGGCATGGTCTCAAAGTATGTGTCGAAATTTCGATAATGGCAGCAGATAGTGGAGCCATTCCGATAGAAGAAGTGATTGCAATAGGTGGGCGAAGCAGGGGTGGAGATACTGCTGTTGTTTTAAGGGCTGCCCATATGAATAACTTTTTTGACATGCAAATCAAGGAAATTATCTGCATTCCGAGAGAAAAAAGAAAATGATTGGATCAATTTACCACTAAATTCATCCACTTTTTATTCTTGCTGTATATCAACGAGCTTTGGACAGAATACTCTCTGCAGCAATCAAACCTGTAACTGCGGCACCCACAATACCTCTGCTTATGCCTGCTCCATCACCTATTGCATAGACATCCTCTATATTCGTCTCCATTTCAGAATTGACCTTTAATTTGAGGGAATAAAATTTAATTTCCGGAGCATAGAGTAAAGTCGAGTCGTCTGCCACACCGGGAATTACCCTGTCAAGCTGTTCAAGTGCGTCCATGATGTCAGCAACAACTCTTCCGGGATAGGCTAAGCTGATGTCTCCGGGTATCGCAGACCTTAAAGTTGGTTGTACCAGTCTGTTGAAAGCAATTCTGCTGTCGGTGCTTCTTCTTCCAAGTCTCAAGTCCTTCAATCTCTGTACAAGAGGGTTCCCGCCTCCAAGTTTTGTGGTAATTCTTGCAAGGTCTCTTCCCCACTCATTTGGATATTCAAAAGGTTCCGTGAAGTTATAATGTGCAAGAAGGGCAAAGTTAGAATTATTTGTTTTCTCCTTTGCTTTGCTATGCCCATTTACAAGACTGAATTCTCCATAGTCTTCTCTTATAACCCATCCTCTCGGGCAGGTGCAGAATGTTCTGAGGTAATCATCATGTTTCTTTGTTGTAACCCTGAGTTTCGGGTCGTATATCTTCGACGTTATATCATCCATAATAGAAGCCGGGACTTCCACCCTGACACCAACATCAATTGCTTTTGAATCAAAGTCATCATTCAATTCAAAGTTATAATCATCCGCCCATCTCTCGAGCCATGTGGAGCCGCCTCTCCCCACACCTATAATCAAGTACCGGTATGAAAATTTGCTCCCATCCTCAGTTGTAATCTTTCTCTCTGCCGGGTCGATATCTGTGACTGTGGTATTGGTGTATATCTTAACTTTCTTCTTTTTCAGGTGGTCTTCAATGCTCTTGATAACTTTGGGCAGTTCGTCACTCCCCACGTGTCTCTGTTTGAGTGGCACAAGTTCTATTCCCACAGCATTTGATCTTCTAACAAGGTCATCTATCTCGCCATCATTAACTCCATAAATCTCATCTGGAGCCCCATGTTTGAGGAAAATGCTGTCGACCTCATCCATTTTCTCGAGCAAGTATTTCTCTTTAACCAGACCGATAAAGTCACCACCAACTGAGAAACTGGACGGGTATTCGGGATTAACAAAATTTAACTTCCCGTCAGAGAGGCCACCAGCCCCCCCAACTCCGGAGGTTATGTTACAGGGGTCACATTTCTTACAATAGCTCTCTGAAAGATCACTCGGACATCGTCGTTTATCTATATCCCTGCCCATCTCAAATACAGCAACACTAAAATGGCTGGCGAGTTTATATGCGGAAAACATCCCTCCGGGACCGGCTCCAATAATGGCAATATCGAATCCCTTACTTCTCTTTAAGGTTCTTTTTTTCATACATTTCTGGACGCTCTAAAAATGTCTATTTAACACTTTCCTTTTTTTTGTCAGTTTCTTGAAATTTTTAGCTCGGAACTAATCCCTCATCCTGCTTGCGGTGAAAGCATGGATTGAATTTTATTCTGCATCTCTGTAAGCCTTTCTCTGAGTTTTCCTTCCTGCTTGGTCAGAGCGTTAAGTCTAACCTCGTAGGTTGCTTTCTTTTCTTCAAGCTCCTCTACCAATCTCGATTTCTCAACCTTAACCAGTACGCTTCCAGTTGCTTTGTAAAGTGGAGCGTCATCACCAGCATTCCTTACTTCTTCAAGTGAATCTTCCGCTTCTTTTTTCATCGCCTCTACCTGCATTTTCTGACTTACAACTGATTGCAATTGCTGTTGCAACTGCTGAAGCTGAGCAAGCATATTTTGAACCTGTTGCGGTAATTCGTTCATTCCAACACCTCTAACAATTTTTCACACATTTTTATTAGTCTGAGCCAGCCATTGATGGCTGCTCTCATCTCAGTAATGTCATCTGCATTGAGATTTATTATAAGCGAAGTATTCTCTAAATAAACCTTTGCCTTGATACCTTCTACTTTTAAAGAGTTGTATATAATTTCCGGTTCTTTGCAGTCAACTACGAATTCAGCCTCCATCTCACAGACCACCTGTGTTCAGCAATTTCAACTTGAACAGACTTTTCTCACCATACCTGAAATCCAGAATAGTCCAACCATTAATCTTCTTGACCAGCACCTTCTTCTCTGTCTTGAAATTTACCTTCACCCCTTCCCCCACAGCACCAAAAAGACTGGGATCGAAGGGTGGTTCTCCTTTAAAGATGACAGGAGCTTTACCGGTCTTGACTTTTAAAATATTGCTAACATTGAAATATAAATTGACCGAGTCGCCTTCGGGCGAAATGATTTTCATCGAAAATGGATTCCCATCTTTTTCCCCGATTACAATCATTCTCTCAGAAAGAAATTCTGAAATACCTGTTTTTCCTCTTGGCACGTATTCTAAATTCAAAAAATCCGCAAGAACCTTTGCAAATGTCCGTGTTTTTCTTGATGGCTTCCGGGAAGTTGTAATGAACATTTTTCAAAATTTGAATACAAAAACTGGCACTCTGGAGTGTCGCACTACCGAATCCGTTGTGCTGCCGAGCAACATCCCCTCAATGAAACCGAGTCCTCTTGAACCGATCATTATCATACTTGCATCTTCTTCCTCCGCAGCTTTGATTATTTCTTTCGAAGGATTGCCATCTCTGACGACTATTTTTACGTTTATGTTCTCTTCCTCAAGTTCCTTGCGCGCAGAGTTGAGTAGAGCATCCCTTCTATCTCCCCTGCCTTCAACGACATTTACAATCACCACGTCTTTTTTCCCGACAAGTGCCGCAACTTTCACGTAGTCAATTACTTTCCTTGAATAATCCGAAAGATCATAGGCAAAAAGGATTCTATCAAAAGGATTCCTCTGGATTTCACATTTCATCAATCCATCTTCAGTTTTAAAGCATTTTGGCTTTATCAACATAACGGGAACAGCGGATTTTCTCACAACTCCTTCAGATACACTTCCCATCAGAATTTCTTTGAAAAACCCTTTTCCTTTAGACCCGATTACAATGAATGATACATCTTCAGTCTCGGCATTTTTTACAATCTCAGAAACAGGGTCGCCTCTCGGGATCGGGGTGATATATCTGGCGTTAAGCCCACTACTTTTCAGGAAGTCAACCAGTCTTGCAAGGTTCTTCTCACTCTCTTCTTCCTCATGTTTAATCCACGATTCAATATTGAAACCTGATGTAACACCGACTATCTTTGTCAGATCGATGACCCTGATAAGAACAACTTCTTCAACCCCGAGAGATTTAAGACTTGTAATCCATTCCAGAATACCTTCTGCAACCTCTGAGAAGTCTGTCGGGAACAGAACTTTTTTGAACATGTCCTCACCTTCAAATGAGAAAATGCATCTGTGATACTTATAATTTTACTTCGAAAAGCTGAACAAAATTTTAAAAATAGGTGAGTTTCGTCAATAACAGATGACATAATGGTAAATTATCTATCAATTATCCATGCAAAAGTTAAAATATTCTTCGCAATATTATATACTAATGTTAAAATTGCTTCTTGAGGAGGCTGTTAAGATTGCTAAAAAGGTGAATTCAAAAGTAGTGGTTGTTATATCAAATGAGGAGGTTGAAGAAAGAATAGATGAGGGAATCATGATTTTTGTTGCCCCCAGAAGTTTTTCTATGGCATTTGATGCTCTCAGTTATGAAGAAGATGAATATGAAGCAAAAAAAAGACTCGTCGACAAATTTATCAAGTTTTCTCATGCGGGAGAGTATATCTCAACCATGCTTTACTTTAAAGGTGTTGGTGAAGAGGAATCTGTAATTGGGGTTATTGATAGTGAGTCCGTGAAGGGCATAATAGTTGCTGACCCGGTTCGTAGCCAGATTTACAGAATGGTGAGCGAGTGCAGTGATAGAGTTGACTCAAAAGTTATTCGCTCAGTTTTAAATCTATCCCTGAATATTGCACAGAAGGGTAGAGAAGGAAGGAAGATAGGTACTGGCTTTGTTATTGGAGACGCGGAAGAAGTTTTAAAGAGGTCGAGACAGTTGATTCTGAATCCCTACGAGGGGCATCCTGAAAAGGTTAGAAATCTGATTGAACCGACCACATGGGAGAGCGTTATGGAATTTGCACAGCTTGATGGTGTTTTTGTCATCAACAAGGATGGGATTATCGTCTCAGCAGGCAGGTACATCGAGGCATCTGTGAAGGATTTAAAATTAAGAGAAGGACTTGGTGGAAGACACCTTGCATGTGCTGCAATAACACGCGAAACCGAAGCAATTGCCGTTGTAGTTTCAGAAGGTGGGGATATCACCGTGTATAAAGACGGAAACGAGCTTATAGTAATCAATACGCATATTTTTTAAATTTATTCTGAAAGAATTTGTTGACCTCAAACCTCGATGTTGATAAATTACCTGTATCATACCGAAAGCTTAAAATGTAGTGAAGTTCAGGTATATGTCAGAAGATGAGTCCGGAAGTATGCAACATTTGTGGATTGCCGAAAGACCTCTGCGTTTGTGAAGAAGTTGCTAAAGCGCAGCAGCAGATTGTCATTAAAATCAATCGAAGGCGATATGGTAAAGAGGTAACTGTTATAGAAGGAATTAATACTGGAGAAATCAATGTTGAAGACCTTGCAAAGCATCTCAAGTCGAAACTGGCTTGTGGTGGAACTGTCAAGAATGGAATCATAGAGCTTCAGGGAAATCATACAAACAGAGTGAAGGAATTGTTGATTAAAAAAGGATTCAACCCAGAAAGGATAAAAGCCTGAAATTCTCCTTGGTTATAAATTAATATTGCCTTTTTGTTAGATAACTGAGTTTAGCGTATCAGACTTTGTTCTCGAGAATGGAGAAGTACAAATCCTCCAGCCTTGCAACTTCAGAATCTATTTTCAAAATGGTGCTTTCTGTTTTTGCAAGCGATTTTATGAACGAATTCAGCTCTGAAATCTCATAAGTCTCAAAGGTATCTACTTTCCCATTCTCTTTATATTGTATCACGTATTTCTTGCCCTCTCTGAGCTCATCAAGTGTTCCGTAATAAAGCATCTTTCCCTGTTTGAGAACAATTATCTTATCACAGACAGACTCCACATAGTACATATTGTGGGCAGAAAAGAGAATTCCCTTTCCCTCTTCTTTCAATTTTTTCATAAATTCGGCGATGAACAAAGATGTTGAGGGGTCAAGTCCACCCGTCGGTTCATCGTAAATCAGTATATCGGGATCATGAATCAAAGTTCGAGCAATAGCCACTTTCCTTTTCATACCCTTTGAAAATTCGCTGATTGCTCGTTCTGCAGGAATGTTCAACATCTTGATTAAATTGTAAGCCTCCTCTCTTGCCTTCGATGCGGGAATATCGTAGAGTGAAGCGAAAAACTGAAGGTATTCCACAGGATTCATGTTCTCATAGAGTGAATCCACCTCCGGCAGGTATCCAATTCTCCTTTTTATTTTATCTTTATTTGCCTGAAAATCCTCTCCAAAATACTCGACAGTTCCAGATGTCGGTTCTATCAATCCTGAGAGGATTTTTATGATAGTGGATTTCCCCGCTCCATTTTCCCCGATGAGTCCAAGAATTGTGCTCTCCTCAAGGTCAAAATTTGTGTTACTCAGGGCATTTAAGTCACCATAATTCTTGCACAGTTCTCTGACTTTCAGCATAATCATGATAAGGAGGTTATAATATATTAGGTTTTTCTCCAGAATGATAATGAAATACATAATGCAGAATTTAGCGATTTCTAACTCAATAACTGATTTTCAAATTTATTGTGAATGGAGATAATTCTCATAATGACACAGCAAAAACTTTATTAACATCTTCCTTATAATGATAATTGTGGTGGGTTAGATGTCTGGCTTTATTCTCGACAAACCTTGTAAAGAAGAGTATAAAAGCAAATACTGTTTTCCGTGCGTCTCAGGACTGTGCCCTTACGACATGGATTTCTTTAAGGAATGTTATCCCGGACTCGATTCCGAACAAAAAAACCTTTTTGAGGAGTTATTCAGTCTCCGAGCTGAAATTGCCAGAAACAACCCGAAAGAATATGGAGGATATTATCTTGTAACACACAGACTCACCGGAGAGTCCAAATAATGTTAAAGGTGCTGAAACTCGAACTCAAAAAGTCCGTAAAAAAATACTCAAAAAATTTTATTTTTATCATCATCCTGCTCTCAGTGTTCTCCGGCCTGCTTGCCAGCCATTCTGTAAACTCTCGAATCAATTCTGATAAAGGTTTTTACACTGTTGCAAGTCCCTACAAAATCGAGGATTCAAAATTCATTCAGTACAGAATGGAAGCACAGAATTTCAAAGAATATGAAAACATTGACATATACCTCGGTAAAAGCACAGATTTCTATATACTTCTCCGCAACTCAGAAAGGAGTCATGCTGCTACGGACGAACTCAGAAAAACGATCCATAACAAATTCGAAGAGAAATTATATGAGGAATATGGAGAGGACGCTTTTCCAGTTTTTATTCACGCGATTTATTTGAAAAGGGAGTTAATTTATCAACCTGAGATAACCAACGAAGAAGCTTCGGAAAAAGATACTGAAGAAAGGGAGGAAGTCAGAGAAAAGATTGTTGAGGAAGAAGAGAATGAAGTTGTTAATAATATAGAACAGGTCGGTGGAGATGGTATTATAGCCTACGAGGACACGGGCTACAAGACGCCCGATGACTTTACTCCTCCGAGTTTAATCGGAAAAATGTTATACGCGTTCTTCTTTATTCTCCCATCTTATTTTGCCATTCAGGTTTTTTCCTCCTCACTGATTGAAGACAGGGTTACAAGGAGGATAGATGTTCTGCTATCCACTCCGATATCTGAGATCAGACTGTTGACCGGGAAATTAGTCCCCTATATTACAATCTCTGTTATAACTGTAGCAATCACATCCTTTCTATTCAATAAAAGTCAGCTTTCTCTCGCATTTGTGTTTCCCGTAGTTCTCTTCTTCGCAGCCCTGCAAATGTTTCTTGCCCTTGTATCCAGAAGCTACAGAGAAATGACGTTCCTTGTAATCGCTTCTTCGCTTGTTGTAACCTCATACATATTCATCCCATCAATATTCGGAGGGACAATTCCAGTAAGCAAAGTTTCACCAATCACCCTCATGCTTGCAATGTTTGAGGGAGAAGAGATTGCAATCTCTGATTATGTTTTTGCAACATTTCAATTTTATTCGATGGGGATTGTGCTGATTTATCTGTCCTCAAAGGCTTTAAATCCTGAAGTTATGTATAAATCTGATTTATCCGGCAGATTGCTCACAATCGCCCAAAAATCAGTAAAGAAAGATTATCATACTTTTTTTGCGGCAATAGCCTCAATTCCATTCGTATTTATGATTGAATTCTTACTGCTATCAGTTTTATTTATCATGCCACTCGAACGTTCGATACTGGTCTTCCTGTTTGTCGTTGCATTCGTTGAAGAGATTTTCAAGGGTACTGCTGTATTTGCGGCAAGTAAGAACGGTGCGAATATTTACAAATCCTCTATTTTCTGTGCAACTGGATTTTTTGTCGGAGAAAAATTCATTGTATTCATAAATGTTGCAACCAAGTTCAATAATCTGCTTTTTGCCCAGTACATGCTACTGCCTTTCTTCATACACATAATCTCGCTTTTTGTTTTTGCAGCGCTCATGAAGAGGTCTTTCAGGTATGCAATTGTGGCTTCCACGCTTGTACACTTTATATATAATTACACGGTGGTGAGTATGCTGTGATTCTCAAAATTGCGTTGAAAGACCTGAAAGCTGCGATAAAAGAGAGAACTTTGATAAGTATTATTGGCTTACAGTTATTTGTTGCTCTCTTCGCATCTGTAATAACTTTTGGACTCCTCGTACTGTATAATCCGAGCTTCACAGGATATGCAATTGAGAAAGACGTCAGAATAGGGCTGGTGGGAAATGCACCTGTTCTCGAAAGTGTGTTAGCCCCCTCAGTCATATATAATTCGATTGACCATGCCCTCGATGATTTCTACAGCGGAGAAGTGGATGCAATTGTCTGGCTACCTGTTGAAAGTTACACGGATACAAATATAGTCAGGCTTATAATTCCGAAAGAAGAAATTAAGGCGATACAGTCTTCGCTCCTGCTGAAGGAGAAGTTAAAAAAATACCAGTACGAGATGCGAGAAATCAAGGGGATTCCTGCAACTGTCGAGGTCAATACGTATTCGAGTTCCCTCAAAAAGGTTGATGTTCCAGAGGATATCTCAATCACCTTTAAATTTGTCTATATAATGCTCATCCCTCTTCTGGTCATCACAACTGCCGCAACTGCAGCGGGCATGTTTATTGACCTCATATCAGAGGAAATAGAGACAAAAACTGCTCACGTTCTCCTATCAACGCCTCTCGGAGAAGAGGAGATTATTCGAGGTAAAATCCTGTCATCTGTCATACTGACGGCTGTTCTAACACCAACATGGATTTTACTTCTGATACTGAATGGAATCGAGATACAGAACATAATTCTCGTTATTATCGTTTCTATTTCAATTGCAATGCTCTTTTTATCGGTATCAGCTCTTTCAGTCGCTATTTCAAAGGATAGAGAAAGGGCGCAGCTTGTTTTCTCGCTCGCCATTATTGGTTTAATTCCACTCATGTTTTCGTCACCAGAACTACCAGCTCTACTGACTTCGAGAATAGCTGCAGGTTCTCCATTCAATTTCAGCCATATTCTTTTATATTTCGTGGCAGGAATACTTTCACTGTACGTTTCCTCAAAATCGCTAAGAAATTTATTTGATAATATCTAATTCAATTATATTTTCGGTTAAAGACATGGTTATGATGACCTATGCAATATGGAATATCCTTATTAAACATTAAAAATTAAATTTCTATAAGGATATTAGAAGGGAATGGTGCCGGGAAAATGGAGGAAAATTATCAAATTGTATTAAAGAAACAGTTAAAATTGAATGAAAATGAAATTGACCTCAATATTGTGAAGGACAGAGAATCTCCTCTTGCAAAAATAAATATCGTAGTGAAATATAAAACGCAAAGAGGTTCACTCATCCAGCAAATCGACGTTGATGAGGATGAATGGATGGAAATAAGAGATGCAATAGATTCCTATCTTGAGAGAGCAGAGAAAGCAATAATCAGAATGAGAGATTTGTTCACAGAAGACAGATTTGTTTTACAGATGTAAAAATCCGTCAGGTTTCTTCACAGGTGACTAACTTCTGCTATATCGAAGTATTTAAGCTTAATAATCAAAATCTTCAAAATAATCGATTCCGTAGTCTTCAATTCTACCTCTATCAGCAAATTTTGCGAGCTTCAGGTCAATCGGGATCTTAATCACTCTCTCAATTCCATATTTCGCTGCAAGAATTTCAGAATCTTCTCCCAGGAAGATATTATGTTTTTCACCACATTTTGGACAGATGAAGTAACTCATATTTTCAACAAGCCCGATAATCTCAGTATCAAATTTTTCAGCCATCTTTAATGCCTTCTCCACAACCATGTATGAGAGGTCGTGCGGTATTGTAACCATCACTATACCATCAAGTTCAACAAAGTCCATAACAGTCAGAGGTGCTTCTCCAGTCCCGGGTGGAAAATCGAATATGAGGTAATCAAGCTCTCCGAACGAGCAACCTCCTAGAAAAGTTCTTATTGCCTGATTTACTGCAACTCCCCTCCACATCACAGGTGTCTCACTCTTCGGAAGGAGAAATTGTATTGACACTACTCTTATTCCGAGTCTATCGCTGTAAACAGGTTCGAGACCGTCTCTGCTCAGTATCATTTCATATTTTTTCCTCTCTATCCCGAAAAGACGTGGAATGCTCGGACCAAGAAAGTCAACATCATAAATACCAACCTGATAACCCTCTCTCGCATAGTGGACTGCAAGCAATGCTGATACAGTAGACTTTCCAACCCCTCCTTTACCGCTGAGTACTCCAATCTTCTTTTTGACTTTCTTCATCCTCTCTGCGATTTCTTTTCCAGTTATTATTTTCTCCTTGCTTCCCAGATTCATGTTATCAACCTTTTAGCCGGAATTCAATATGGGGTAGCCCAGCTCTCATCATCTTTATACACTTTCTCGTCGATGACCATTTCGCCCTCAACTACAGGTACTGGCTCTTTAACAGCCTCAATCCTGTAGAGAGTGGATTTGTACCAGTCACAATCAACATTATCTCCGAATTTGTCATAAACAGGTAGTTTTTCATGATAACTGAGAAAATTTTTCTCAGTCAGCGGGTAAATGCTGAATTTTCTTCGCAGGTCTGTAATAACAAAACCCATTTCATATATCATTCTCTCGATTTCATACCACTTTTTACGGGAAGCTTCGAGAGTTGTAATACCGAAGTAACCACTGCACCCAATTCCTTTCAGCGATAAAACGCCTCTCGAGAGGAAGAGACCCAGTCCGGGTAAGGTCTCAACAGGATCCATAACAAAAACATCGAATTTTCGTCTCAGATTTGCAGGTAAAGGATGTTGAACGTCAAATTTTACAGCTTCGATGGGTAGATTAAAAGCCTCACCAACCCTGTTTATAAAGGAAACAAGTCTCTCATCTATCTCTCCAACCCTCACTCTCTTTGGAAGACCTGTCAGCGCTGCAGCAATACTGAGCAGGTCGTCATCACCGACAATAAAAATCTCGCTGTCGAGAAGATCCCCCCTGTCATGCATGAACATTATTCTTTTTATGATACCTTCTGGAGAGATGAAACCCTGATCATACACCTCTATGGCTTCAGGACGTTCTGATGCAATTTCTTCGAATTTTTCAAGTATTTCACTGAAAAAACCTGAGATGCTGTAGCCAGTATAATCGCATTCGGAACATTCAGTTACTCCTGTGTTCTGCAATTTCGTGATGGTTTCATTATCTTCGGCAAGGGAGACGATTCCACCTTCAATTGAGATCATGCCTTCTTTTTTCATCTCGTCAATTATCGAGAGAAATTCCGGTAAGNTTGCATCTTGTCTATCAATTAACCTGTAAACTGATGTTCTACCATTTGCAAGCGCCTGAATTATCTGGTTCTTAATTCTAACGTTCATTTTAACCTCTATCCAGAACATAGTGTCTGTAAGATTCCGGTTTGAATATTTCAAGAAAGAGCTCGAACGCCTTATCAGCCTTTGATATATCTCCACATGTAAAAACATCAAGATTCACAAGCCCGAATTCAGGCCATGTATGAATTGAAACATGAGATTCTGCGATTAAAACAATTCCCGTTACGCCATGAGGGTTAAACTGCTTGAATACTGAACCTACTCTCTCCAGATTTGCTTTCTCAGTCACCTCCTCCAGAATTTGCCTCACTGTCGATTCGTTTGTTATCAACTCCTCTGAGACTCCATAAAGTTCCGCAATTATGTGCCTCCCCACTATCATCGTTATCACCCATCTCTTTTCACCACCTTTTTATTGAGTATTTCGGGGCTGCGTCTTTTTCAGCTGTTATACCGTTTTCTGACAATTAATAAAGTTATTTGCAGCCTCTAAATCGGATTTAATACAGTCGAGTCGAGAAACTGCTATCATATATATGTTTTTAAAGTTTTCGCATATCTGTCATAACCTCGGAAAAGTTTTAAAACAATTGATTCAAAAGCAATGTGACTGACAGCGACATTTCGTGCCGGGATTGCCGAGTGGTAAGGCGTTGGTCTGCTAAGTAACTGCGCAGATAACCAATGGGCTTCGCCCGCGTGGGTTCGAATCCCACTCCCGGCGTGCATATAATTTTTCAAGCTCGATAGTGCAATATCGCAGATATTGCGGTGTGATGATCGACCTGTCTGCAGGTCGGGGTTCGAATCCCACTCCCGGCGTTTATAAGAAAATTAGAAACACGGTCTCATCCTTAGTCAGGAAGATTCTATCTTTGTAGGTTTCATAGATTTTCATTGGGTCACCCATCAGACAAAGTTACAAATCTGACGTATTCTCCTTCTATCCTGAATATTATAACAAACGAACAAGATGTCTTAATCCTTTCATCTCGCCTTTAAGCGGTTTGTAGTGTTCTGGACTGGACAATATTTCCCGAATTCCTTTTTAACCTTTCAATCCACAAATCTATAGCTACTTTGATTTCTTCCAGAGCCTCTTCTTCAGTCTCACCAAAAGCAGAACAACCGGGCAATTCAGGAACTACAGCAATACATCCCTCACCCTCTTCACTGTAGAAAATTTCTATGGCATATTTGTAGATTCCAACACCTAAGCTTTTGCCTTAAACCTGCTTGCATTCAGGACTGTTATATCAACAAGCTTATCATCTCTTAATCTTAGCAAAATTCCCTCATCTGTTACCTCTGTATCTGTTGCTTCCTGAGGTCTTTCTATGCTTATATAGTGAGGTGAACCCCTATTTTGAGACAATAAGTTAAGAGTCAGTATTTAAACCCACCTCCATTTCAAAGTCCTCAGGTGACTTATACCCCAAAGACGAA
>MTMJ01000020.1 GCA_002010045.1 Archaeoglobus sp. JdFR-22
GGCTATGTATCTTTTTGTAGGGAGTTATATGGGTTTGTTATTTAGAGTATTGAGATGTTAGAATTGGTATTTTGTTGGTAATTTTGTAAGCACCCTATTAATATAGTATTCCACCTCATCTGGATAATGAATCTCATCACCATATTTATTCTTGCGTATGCACCAAGCTTAGCTCTGCTATGGTATTTTTACCATAAGGACAAATACGAGCCTGAACCAAAAAAGTACGTGATTATAACATTTTTTTACGGGGCTCTGAACTCTGTTATTATTGCAATTTTTCTTGAAACGC
The DNA here is from genome assembly GCA_002010045.1 of Archaeoglobus sp. JdFR-22. Lineage (GTDB taxonomy): Archaea > Halobacteriota > Archaeoglobi > Archaeoglobales > Archaeoglobaceae > JdFR-22. The sequence continues at coordinate 293 of MTMJ01000020.1, forward strand.
TGATTATGAGCTTTATTCCCAGTACTGCCTTAACAATTGCTCTTGTTGCCGCACTCATTGAAGAACCCGCCAAGGCTTATGTTATAAGAGTTCCTTATAATGCCGGGCAGATGAATGGAATTATGGATGGAGTCGTATACGGGGTTGCAGCTGGTCTGGGATTTGCTGCTACCGAAAATCTGTTCTTTGGACTCGGATTTGGGGTTGGAATAACCCTTATCCGTGCTCTGTTAACGCCCATTGCACACGGTGTCTGGAGTGCTACCATCGGAGTTGGTTTTGGCTTGAAAGCTGAAGGGAGGAATGGTTTGCTATTTTTCTTCCTGATTGCAATAATGTTACACTTCCTGTGGGATTACGCGGTTTTCATGTCTGAAAAAAACCTCCTGTACTTCTCATTTGTAATTTGGCTTATTATAGTAAACGCAGTTTTGATCTCCTACTTTGTGAAGACAGGACTTGAGGAAGACAGACAGAAATATCGTCTTACATAATTGATACTTTATTTTATTTGAAAAAAGAAAATATGGGTTATTTTACTGTTAACCCACTCTTCCTGTGAGGAAATCTGCAAACCAGTCCACAAGACGATAGTTATCCTCAATGTAGCAATAAGGTTGCTCAAGGAAGGTCTGATCACCAGCAGCCACCACATTGTCAGTACGTATCACAACTGAAAAGCTGTCAGCCATGTCACTCTCAGAATAATACGTATGTTCGGGGGTGGAAGCCAGACTCTCGCCACCGTAGATAAAGGTTGAGGTGAAAAAGACTGCCTTTTTAACGTCAGGAATGGCTGAGGTGTTGAACTCTGTGACCGGGATATTTCTGTAGTTTCCATAGTTCTCCTGAGTGTTATAGAGGTAACCGTTTGCAAAGACTATCCCGAAGTTATTTGCAAGCGTGTTAATTGTACTTGCATTTGTTTTTGTGGTATCGAATATCAGCAGGATTCTTCCATCGTTCTTCCTGAATTCTTTAACAGCTTTAATTTCATCTTCATTGTAATTCTTCTTCGGGGAAATAACCACCAGAGCTTTGGAGTTTTTGATGTTTTCTGTGAAATTGTCACTGTATCTTACAGAATAGCCCTTTTCCACAATCTTTGAGAGGAGAAGGTTAAGTTCATCCATTATGAATTCATTTTTGTGCGAGTAATCAAACAGAACAACATTTTCACTGCTGTATGATGGCTTTGTATCTTTATTACCTCCATTTTCTGTCGCATTAATACTCTCAACGAGATACATGTAGTGGAAAGATGGAGCAGATGAGAGTTCTCTTAGCTGATGAAAGCTCAACACCTTTCTTTTTAGTATAGGGCTGCTCAATCTGATAACATCGTAATCCTCAATATCCGAATACTGAGCTGCTTTCTCTACAGCATCGAATGTGGAACCTATTTCGTCAACCAGCCCGTAAACAACCGCTTCGCTCCCGAAGTAAATCATTGCTTTTGACAGTTCAGACCGATTGAGCTTGAGCCTCTCACCTCTCTCCTTCTCAACAATATCAAGAAAACTGTTAAGGACAATCTGAACCTTGAATGGAAAGTCTTTCTCAGAGTATCCGGTTCTTTTATATCTGCCTGTGTCAATTACATTTTCCTCTATTTTTTCACCCCTTGGAACGAATGCAATGACACCCGTGCTTCCGACATTTGAAGTGGGAAGTGCAAAAATGTAATCTGCAGAAGTTGCAATGAAGTATCCGCCTGAAGCCCCCATGCCCAGAATTACTGCCACAATTGGCTTGGATTTTTTTAGATTCAATACGCTCAGATATATGTCTTCAATTGCACTGACCTCACCACCTGGACAGTCTATTTCGAGAACTACTGCCTTTATACTTTCATTTCTTTTTGCTTCATCAAGCAATTTTACTATCTCATCTCTTGCAGTTGCAGAAACGATTTCTCCGTGTATTTCGATGATGGCAATTTTATCTTTCTCTGTTTCTTCGATAGGCGTAAAATAAATAAGAAAGATTACAAAAATAGCAATTAAAATAACCAGAGCCGAAATTTTGCCTTTCATGAATTCTATTTTGACTTCTATTTTTTAAATTTTATGATGAAAAAGGAATCCTCATCACACCACAATACATTTATATTTCTCTTCCTTCCCCCTCAGTAATGAAGGTTATTTACATTATTTTCATGATTTCACTGCCGTTTTGCGGCTGTGCAGGAGGAGGAGTAAGCGATGAGAAGACGGTCATCTGGGACTCTGCACACATGCCTGTCTTCAGCATTGATAGCTTTACAGAATTTGTTACAATTCTTGGTGGACAGGGTCTGAGTGTCAAATCAAGCAATGAAGTTCTGACTGATGTTAAAGGTAAAGCGTTGATAATAGTGGGCCAGACACATATGTACAGCGCTGATGAGATTAATGGGATTTTGAAATATGTTAATGGCGGAGGGAAGGTCATCATAATGACGCATATCCCCCCAAAAATGAATTTAAATCCACTGTTAAATGAACTGGGCTTCAATGTCAGCAGCAATATTCTTTTGAACGAGAGTAACAGCACTTCTGTTGTTGCAGATGTCTTTGAGAAGTCAACTCTCACAGATGGATTGAACAGACTCGTCTTTTTTGGTTGCTATTATACAGATAATGCAATTGTAAAATGCGAGTGTTATGCTGACAGAGATGGTGATAAGGTAGCAGATAGGGAAGAGAAAGGCGAATATGGGGTTGTTGGATACAGAAAGATTGGAAAGGGAGAAGTTCTCGTAATCACAGATGATGCCTTGATTATGGACGGTCTGATAAACCATGCGGACAATAAGAAGTTTGCCGAGAACATTGCTAAATGGATAGTGTTTAGTCAAAGTGAAGTTCTCTCATAAACTTTTCATCTATCCCCTTACGGTATGCAAGTTCAGGTATCAGAGCATCAAGAGCAATTCCTGCATTTATTTCAAATAAAGTCCCCATTGGTGTGAGTGGGGTTATGAATCCTCTCAACTGACCGTTCTCATAGCTATCCTCAAGTACGGGATAGTCTTCATCTGCCTTTGTCCTTCCCGGAACATAAAGCAAGTAGTCAGCAATTTTCCCCAGAGATGACTCTGGCTTCGATGTAACTCCAAATACGACTGCACCGAGGTCTTTGGATGTTTTAGCTCTGTTTATTATATCTGGCGTTTCGCCACTGCCTGAGATTACAACGAGGGCATCTCCACCTCTCATCGCTGGTGTGGAAGGTTCTCCAATAAAGTGAGCGTGGTAACCCATATTCGTCAACCTTGTCACAAAGCTTCTCCCAACATTTCCCGACCTGCCCACTCCAAAAACGTAAACGTGTTTGTCCTGAACATCTATCTGATGAAGAGCATCAAGGAATTTCGCTACTGCTTCGATGTCAGTCATTTTTTCAAGAGAAGCAACACTTTCACAGATTTTTTGAATTGATTTTTTATAATAAGGGCAGTCAGTCATGATAGATGGCTGGAACTTTTATCTTATATATTTTTCCAGTTAATAAAGGTGGGCCACCCTTCTCATCATATTGGAGGTGAGTTGGATTGGAGGTAGGAGTGGTGGGTGACCCGTCAGAACTGAATATTACTGAATTCTCAATTATTGATAAGTATATTCAAAAATGTACAAGTTATAATCATCATTAAAAGCCATACAGTATTACATATAGCGTAATAATTCTACTTTCTTCCCTCCCACGCAAGAAGAACACTGATTAAAATCATGACTCCTCCAGCAATCTGCTTTACAGCGAGTATCTCCGAAAAAAATACATATCCAAAAATTGCTGCAGAAACCGGCTCGACAAGAGCGAATAAAGGTGCCTGCTCAACGCGACAGTATTTCAATCCGTAGTAAAACAGTGTAAAAGCAATTGCGGTTGGAATCAGTCCGAGACCGAGAAGCCACCACAGACTTACACTTTCGAGAGGAATAAGAACGAGCGAGGGCGATACAATAAGCGCATTCGCACCCAGAAAGATAAAAGTGATGTGAAGAGAAGACATATAACTCCTTATATTCTTCATGAGGAAAAACATTGCAGCGTAGCAGATTCCCGACATTAAACCGAGAGCTATTCCGGAAGAGAGCTCACCATAAGGTGTCAGCATCAAAAAAAGACCTGCAAGTCCGACAGGGAGTGAAACCCATGTCGTCTTACTGATTTTCTCCCCCAGAAAATAAGCTACGGGGAGGACATATATTGGTGCCATATACAATAATAAAGCCGCTGTGGCCACCTCAATTTGCTGAATGGCTGCAATGTATGTCGTTATTGTCAGCAAATTCACGACTATTATTGCAATGACTTTTCCCGGCATTTTTATCTCAAATCTCTCCTTGGAAAGAATGACGGGTATGCTCAAAAACAGGAAGCCGATAAAAGTCCTGAAAAATACTATCTGCAGGGGATGGAGGGGATTATTCCTGACAAAGATTGCAAGCGAGCCCATTAATATTGAAGCTATTATCAATGTGGAAGCTTTCAGATTGGATGATAGTTCTGGCATTGAAGGTTGATTCGCTGAGGTTAATATAAAACTATGGAGTGTGAGATATAAAATGGAGTATGAGCCTCCTCGCTGACGGGAACTCTCTCAAAAACATTCCTGAAAGTATGAAAATCGTCTGTGTATTCTATTTCATATAAACGCCTCAGGATGGGGAAAAAGAAGTGGAATTGGAAGATAATCTTACTATTTTCCATGTGAAACGGTAAAGAAATACTTATTCCGCTTTTCCCGGAATTTTATGGTATAACCTCCACATTCACTCTCAGAGATGTCCGTTAATATTATTTTCTCTGTTTTACCACCTGTTGAGACTGTCAAATGAACAACTATTCCTCTGCTGTCTGTTTCAACCTCTTCAGGTATCGTCTCAAACTCTACTCTTTCAAATTTTATCTTTAATCCATCAATCTCTCTGGTTTCCCCCTCTCTTATCTCAATTTCCATTTTGTCAAGTTGCCTAAAAACAATAAAAATTTGTTCTTTTGAAAAAGTCTTCTTCAATTTCTCAATCACGGATATTTTTTATCTCCATGTGTAATCTGAGCATCTTTTATATATCTCCTCCTTATAATTTTATCATGCCCTCAGAAAGAATACAAGGTCTACTGGTTCTTCTAGCATTTTTACTGTCAGTATCTGTCCCTGCAAAGGCGATAGAGACATGTGAAAAAACCTTTACCTTCCCTGCTGATGAGACTTACACTGCTGACTGCGATGGTTTTTATGCCTCTTCCAGCGAGTTTGATGATTACAGGGAATATTATTGCTGCAGTGATTCGGACTGCACAGCGAGCCATCACAGTCATTCATGCAGGGGAAAGCTGTATTATTATTCGCAGTTCACAGGTGTGTTGAATACTGACTCTGAGGGAGTTGTGTATGAGGATGAGGATGAAGGTGAAACAGCGTGCGAGGTGAGGATTTATCAGGAGGGGTGGGACTACACAGACAATGACTGCTGTGATTTCGGAAAACTTGTTGAAGGCACAGACTCTTATGAGTTTATTTTTGAAGATGGCGGGGGCTGGCTGGGGAATGACTGCGAGATGGATCTGATGGTGAAGAATTCGTGGAGCACATCAACTAGTGATGGAACAAATGTCCTTACGGTAAGGACATCTATAGAGGAGTACGATTCGAGCCACGAGCTTGAGGGTGGTTTCTGGATAGAGGTTCTTGATCCGAACAACAAAAGGTGCAGAATGGGGGATGTGAGGCTCGTAAGTTTTAGTTATTGCCCATCAGTAGAAAGGGATTCTTCGGCACCTGCCTGCATGGCTCCGGGTGTTCAGGAAAATTTCGCAATTTACGGCATAAAAGATGATGACGCGGAGGGGTGTTTTGCGGAGTGGAAGTTTGATGTTTTCTGGTGCGGAGATGGTGAATGTCAAGATGATGCCGGTAAATACGGGGAGTGTGCTGAAACAATTGAAAATTGCCCTGAGGATTGTGCGAAGTGTAAGGATATTGGAGAGGATTCCTCTATCACTGGTTATGAATCATATGAATATTACAACCCGGAGGTATATGGTACCTGTACTGACAGTTCTGGCCCCAACAGTGATACATGTATAGATGGAGTGAATTTAATGGAGCATTACTGTCCGCAAGGCTCTCTTACCTGTTCAAATGATGTGGTTGACTGCAAGAGTAAATACGGTTCTGATTATGTCTGCCTTTTGGGCAGGTGTACCAAAGGGTGTGCAGATTCTGATGGCGGAAAGGATTACAAAACACCGGGCATATGTGCGGATACGGGAACGACAAACAAAGATTACTGCAAGGATTCAACAACGCTTGTTGAATACTACTGTTCTGCCAAAACCTGCATATGCGTGTATGAGGAGTTTCTATGTTCTCAACACTTGCCTTTGCTCAGTGTTCTGATTGGGCATACCCCGGGTGGTCAAATAAAGCAGAGATAACAATAGATAACTCAGAAAATCCAAATACTTTAACCCCGGAGTTCAAAATTACTCTATCAGAGTGTTATTGAGATTAATATGAAAACATGCACATTCAAAAGCAGTTTACCGAACCTGATAACAGAAAAATGGGTTGTCCACTTGAATATTTCTGAATAAGTTCAGGAGATCCTAATTATTTCTGAAATCATCCTCAGATTTACGGCAAGAGATATTAAGGAAAACCTGGAAAAATTTTTATAACCGGAAATCCATAAGTTATCCTGGTGATTTTGTGTGAGCCTGACTATACACAGTAAAGTCGGAAGAAAGTATACAATATATCTGCCGAAAAAAATAGTAGAATCGCTTGGAATAAAAGAGAGGGACAGAGTAAAATTGTCTATCGAGAAAGGAAAAATAGTTGTGGAGATTGTTAAAGATCCGCTCGAACTCGCATTACACGGGAAAAAGTTCACCAAAATTTCGGCTGAAGAGGTTGAGCAGATAAGCCTAGAGGAGCAGGAAAAACATGAGAGTTCTGGTTGACACTTCTTTACTTCTTCCTACTCTCGGAATTGAGGTTGAGCGAGCAGAGAAGATTTTAGAGAAGCTGAGTAATTATGAAGTCTACTATTCTGACTTTAGCATTCTTGAGTGTCTCTGGGTAGCAAGCTCACTTGAAAGGAAAGGGGAGTTCGTGCAGGAAATTTTCGATGTAGGACTGGAGAGTATATTTGAAGGTTACGCGAAAGCTGGAGATAATGCGGAGGTCTTCATTAAAGCCTTTGAGCTTTACAAAATGGGGCATAATGACCTCATAGATTGCATACTTTATTCAACTGCCCTGCATAACAACATGAAGTTTGCTAGCCTCGACAAAGAATTGAAAAAGTTTGTGAGAGACAATGGGCTCAAGTACATCTTTTTTGAATGATAAATTAAAACTATAATTATTGAATATCAAAATGAAATTGTGGGAATCGAAAAATACTTTCCACAGCGAGCTTTGGCACAGCATAGGCACGCAGAAAATTGGTTACTTACTTATTTTTAATCCGCTCAACAACCTTTTTTTTCTTCTCTATAGCCTTTAAGACAGCTTCATCAACCTTCTTTCTCATCTCCTCAAAATCTGCTGGTTCTCTCTCTCCAACAACTTTCTTCAAGGGAGTGTATGCTGACTCCCTGAATCTTGGTTTGATTGGTTTTTTAGTACCATCTTCAATTATGTAGCAGCCCCCTCCTTTCTCGATCCACCCAACTTCTTCTATCTGTACTCCAGCACTTTCCACAGCTTTTTTAACTTCACCTGAAACACCCTCTGGGCAGATAACCATTAAGGAATCAATTGACAGCCCCATGAAGTCAATTTCAAGTTCTTCGAGCACTTCGAGAACTCTTTTATTGACAATACTGCGAACCTTCTCCATCTCAAAGACAAGGGAATTACCCGAAACCCCTGATATCTCCTCTGCATCTCCCCTGATTCCACCATTCGTTACATCACTCATTGAATGAATTTTCTTCAGAAGTCCGGATTTGAAAATAGATTTGCATGCTGTGATGAAATCAGTGTTCAACGTCTCCTCAATCACTTCGTGAATCCCGTAGTAGATAGCTGTAGTGACAATCGTTCCTCCTCCTGCACCTTCCGTGAGCAAAATCACATCTCCTGTCTGAGCATTTTTCCTCGGCGTAATGTAATCACCTGTACCAACGCATCCAACACAGCCGGTCATCCTCTCCCCGATAACCATGTCTCCTCCAATGCGAAGAGTGCTTCCAGCTATGAGAGGCACATCTGTAAGCTCACATACTGCAGAAATTCCTGCAATATGGTCAAAAATTTTCGCTACATCACCATCATCTGCGATATGTATGTCAGAAAAAACAGCCACGGGTTCAGTCCCCATAACATAAATGTCTCTCATCGCTGCTCTCGTAACATGAAAACCCGCAACAAATGGGAACTCACTAAGACGGGAGTGGATACCATCAACCGCAACCGAGATAAACTTGCCGCTACGCTTCACAACCCCGGCATCATCAAGGTCTTCAGTGGATATGACAGCGCTACTTTCTCCAATAATTTCTGCAAGCTTTCTGTGAACATAAAAATCTCCTTTACCTCTGCTTCCTACCCCAAATTCTCCCATACTTATCCCGGATTTGTAGTACTCGAGAACTGGCAGCTTCTTTGAGTAAGCATTCCTGACCTCCAGAATGACAGCTTCAGCCCATTTTTCGGCATCCTCTTTTTTCCAGCCTTTAATTTCACAAATTCTTTCTGCAAGTCGTTGTTTTACTTTATCTTCGCTTTTTTCTGCCAGCATCCTTCTTGCATAACCTTCTATGTCCATTTTATCCCTCGACTACGAATATCACTCCCAGAACTATCAGAACGGTGCCAGCCACTGTCCTGAGGCTTATGCTTTCCCCGAGAAACAGAGCAGCAAATAGAACAGTAAAAAGAGGGTATATCGAGCTTAAAGGAACTGTTCTGGCTGCTCCAATCTGCCTTAATGCGAAGTAGAAGATTATCATCGCAATACCACCAGCTATTGAACCTGCTATAAGCAGAAGGGAGATTCTTCTGCTATCGAATGCTGAGAAGTCGAAATCTCTCATTGTTAAGATAATCAGCAACAGGAATATGAAACCACCAAAACTTCGGATAAGATTTGCCTGAGGGATTGGAACGGTGTTGTTTGTTATTGCTACTTTATCGAAGATTGCCGATATTGCCCAGAGCAATGCAGCTAAAAGCGCAAGAAATTCACCTTTCATACTCATTCCTCCTCACAAATTCATGCATAATTATTGCCGAAGCAACAGAGAGGTTCAGACTGCTCACTTTACCTCTACCTGTAATCTTTATTAAAGAATCACACTGTTTTTTTGTCGTACTGGAGATACCTCTGTCTTCCCCACCCACAACAAAAGCGACTGGAGGGCTTAAATCCACATTAATCAGTTCCTTACCATCAAGCTCCAGTCCAACCACAGAGATACCGTACTTTTTTACTTTTTTCAGAGACATGGCAAGGTTACTGACTCTTGTAATGGCAATGTGGAAGACTGCCCCAGCTGAGACCTTTGCAATTGTATCGGATAACTGTACAGCTCTTCTTTTCGGTATTATAATTCCTGAGCACCCGAAGAACTCTGCAGACCGTATAACTGCCCCGAGATTATTGGGGTCTTCCACGGAATCCAGAAAAACCATAAAAGAATTACTGGCAGTACACTTTTGAATTATTTCGTCAAGATCAGCATACTTTACCGGAGACACATCCGCTGAAATTCTGATTTTTTTATCCTGAATATATGAAACTGGAATCTTCTCTTTTTTGGCTTCTTCAATTACTCGCCTGATTCTTGAACTCCTTAAATCCTTTCTCACCAGAATTTTGTTTACCATTCCTGCTCTCAGAGCTTCAGATATACTGTTTATGTCTTCGATTCTCATTAAAAGATTTTTAACTTTAGAGTATAAAGCCTTTGGTAACCGCAAATTATATGCTGCCCATGATACTGGCGATCATATTCCCGAAGTTCTCTTTCAGAGTGCTTGTGATATCTATGCCCGTCATCTGCAGGACGTAATAAGCTCCAAGGAATGTTCCGAGCATACTTCCAACATTTGTGAGTGCTGCTACAAGCAATACTCTGAAAAATTTGTTCCTGAATACGTCTTTCAGACTTTCAGCATGTGAAATTTCTCTCAAATCGTTTGCTGTAGGTTTCCTCACCCATGCCTCTACAGCCCCTGATACCCATCCAGCAGCTATTGCTGGGTTCAGCGAGGTAAACCATGCAAACAAGAATGCAGATGAGATTGAGAAAGGATGACCACGGGCTATGGCAGCACCAATTGCAGATAAAACTCCATTAATCAGAAACCAGTATATGAATGCTCTGACAATAAGCTCGGAATTGAGGGTCATGAAAAGCATTATGAAAATCAGGATGATAGCTGCAAAGACAGTGTAACTGAACAGTTTGAACACATTGAATCCGCTTTTTTTAACTTCCTCAAGTGCTTTAACGTCTGGTATTGACTCAGGATTGAGCATATATTTTTCAATACCTCTTTTGTGTCCTGCTCCGACCACAGCCACGACTTTATCATATTTATGCATGGATTTAAGGAGATTTGAGGACATGTAAGCATCCCTCTCATCAATGAGAACGTTTGCAGCGGAAGGTGCTATATCTCTGAATTCTTTCACGAGCATGTCGAGAACATCCTCTTCAAGCATCTCATCAAGTTCGACTTCCTCCTTCCTGATAAAATCCATTATAAGGTGACCAACAAGTTTTAATTTCTCAAAAAACGAAAGAGAAGTCCAGAATCTCTTCAATGTGATTGATATGTCTCTGTCAATCAGAATAATATCTGCATTAATCTCTTTAGCCTTCCTGAATGCAGCAAGCATCTCATCTCCCGGTTTGACACCGTAGGTATCTCCAATCTTCTTCTGAAAATAGGAAAGGAGTAGTTGAAACAGAAGTAGATGTGTTTCACCACGTTTTATTATGTCCATTATCGGGATATCCTGCTTTATGTCTTTGGTAAGTGCTAAAAATCGCCTCTCATCAAGCTCTATTGCCACTGCATCAGGCATTTCTTTCTCGATAGTCTCCTCAACATCTCTGATGCTCTTTGGAGATACGTGAGCTGTGCCTACAATTACAAGTCTTTTATTCTCCAATGCTCATCGCCCCTAAGAGCTCAAGTATTCTCATCAAATCCGTTCTTGACACGATCCCAATCAGCTCACCATTGTAATTGACTACTGGAAGTCTCCCAATTCTGTGCTCATTCATTATCTTGAATGCATCAAATGTTGTCACATCAGGTTTAATTGTAAGAACATTTTTGCTCATCAAATCCTCAATTCTTTTATCTTTCGGTGCTCTGCTGATGTCCTGCAGGGTGATGATACCTATTACTCTGTTGTTCTCCACAACAGGATATCCAAGATGTCTTGTCCTTAACATCAGTTCAAGAGCCTCCTCCACTGTTGTATCAGGAAGGACTGTTACGGGGTTGGGAGTCATAACATCCTTTACCTTCGAACCAACCAGTATATTCTCTACTACAACCATTCTCTCTTCTTCATTTGCACCCATGTATATGAATAATGCTATAAGTATTAACCAGGGTGAAAAGGCTAAAAGGCCAAAGATACCCATAAAAATTGCCAGACTCTTACCAATTCCAGCGGCCATCTGTGTAGCCTTCAAAAAATTTGTTCTCCTTGCCAGAAAACCCCTGAGTATTCGACCACCGTCGAGAGGAAAGGCCGGAATCAGGTTAAATACGCCAAGGACTGCATTGAAATAGGCAAACACGATAAAGAACTCAGCGATTACAGGAATACCTGACAGAAATATTCCGTAAGATATGAGGGCAATTATGAAGCTCGTCAGTGGTCCCACAAATGCTATAATAATTTCTTTTCCCGGTTCTTTTGGAAATTCCTCGAGCAGAGATACTCCTCCAAAAATAAAGAGGAGAATTCCTTTGACATTTACTCCGCTTCTTCTACTCACGAGTGAGTGTGATAGCTCATGCATAAGAACAGCCATAAACAAACCAACTGAAGAAAGTATGGAGAGCGCCATCCGGATGGATTGGGAATACTCAAGGTTTCCAAATCCTAAAGGATATTGCTGTATATAGAGTATATAACTTAAAAGTATCAGAATGATGAATAGGGAGAAGTGAATTCTGATCTCAATCCCTGAAATACTGAATATTTTGAACGACGACTTCATATGCATCTATACTGAACAGGACAATATAAAAATATGGATGTCATCGATTTCGCTCAGGAGAAAAAACTTAATATAATGGATAATCTAACAGAAATTGGTGAGTGTGATGATTAGCGAAATCTCCACCCTTTTTGGGCTGAGAGTCTATACAGATGAGGGGAGATATATAGGGAAAGTTGAAGACGTAGTTATTGACTTGGACAGGAGGCAGGTCAGGGGTCTTGCACTTGGTGATTACAACAAAGTATTGATTGACTCAAAAGCTCCGGGAATAATTATTCCATACAGGCTTGTAAAGTCTGTTGGGGACATAGTCCTGATAAAGGATATATTCAAGTTCTCGAGAGAGAAGGCAAAGAAAGAAGAACCCCACTTCGGAGAAAGAGAAGAAGAGATGATATCTGTTCCAGGTTAATTTTCTATTTTTGATATAAATCCTGCAAGATATATCATAAACAATCCTGCTATGTGGGCTGTTGTACATAAGGGGCAGAAGTAGTTATTCAGTATTTCAAGAGTGATAAGGGCTGTTATTCCCGTTAGCCCTGCCATCTGCCATACTATTCTTGTACTTCTTCTTTTTACTACTACAGGTGTAACTGCAAACCACATCAGACCAAGTATGGGGGGGTATGCCGTGCATTCCATTCCGATGGGGCATACATCCCCGAAGTAATTAATATAGGTTAAATAACCAGAGATGGATAAACCAGTTAGCCAGAGAAAGTAAAATATTATCCTGTAATTCATCTTTTTCTCAGATATTATTGAAGTTTTTATTTTTTTCGTTTGACCAATCTGAAGCAGTTAGAAAGAAAAGATTTAGATATATACCGGTTGAGGTTTCATCTGGTTCCAACATGTACATTATAACGATAGGAGAGGAGATAGAATGGAGTTTTCTAATGCTGGCAGTCTTGATAAGCTGATTGAGGAATTGAAACATGGAGATAAATGGGCTCGAAAGGATGCTGCTGTTGATTTAAGGGAAATAGGGGATGAGAGGGCGGTCGAGCCATTAATCGAGGCTCTGAAAGATGACGACAAGGATGTGAGATTTGAGGTGGCATATACTCTTGGAGAGCTTGGTGACAAGAGGGCGGTCGAGCCATTAATCGAGGCTCTGAAGGACGGGGATATCAGTGTGAGAAAAGCTGCTGCGATAGCTCTCGGGAAGCTGAGAGATGAGAGGGCGGTCGAGCCATTAATCGAGGCTCTGAGTAATAAAATTAATTTTGTCAGAAAAGGTGTTGCACTCGGTCTTGGCAGGATGGGTGAACTGGCGTTTGAACCACTGATTAAGGCATTGAAGAGTGGAGACAGCAGTATCAGGGAGGCTGCTGCGATAGCTCTCGGGAAATCGGGAAATGTGAGAGCGATTGAGTACTTAAATGAGCTGGTTGATGACAGTGATAAAGGTGTTAGAAAAGCTGCGAAGAGGGCTATTGAAAACATAAAAAAGGTGAATGCAGATAACACTGGGAAATCCTGAGCTAAAAAGACTGAGGTAATCGTGGCTTAGCTCTACGATTCTCTTTCCATAATCTTCATCATACACTCTCTGAATCTGAAAAGATACAGTCCAGCAAGTGTAATAGCAAGCAAAATCCCTATTGCAATCAGATTTTTGAAGTCAGCAGTATGGAGATTTGTAACTATGATATCCCTTCCCAGAACAGTAAGAATTGTTATTAAGATGATATTTGGGTCAATAATTTCATGAACAAGGAATTGAAGAGTCAGTGCGAGAAGCTCGAGAAGAATTAAACCTGTCATTACATGAATAACTGCTTCCTCAGTAAGGGCAATTGGCTCATGAAAGGGATTCTGCAGAAAATCATAGAATACAAAACCGAATCTCATTAGAATCATGAATGCTATAATTACTGCAAGTACCTTTACGGGAATCATTACAACTCTGGCTTTGATGTTATCCTGCATAATACATCAATTTTTTACCACTTCTATATAAAATATTTGAGATTTCCTGTCACCCTGAATCAGTTTTCTTTTCAGTAATAAATAACTTATATTTATTTTTCAGCTAAGTATTATTATTCTTAATAGTAAAACTTCAAAAAGGAAATATTAATAGGTTATGAAATAGCAGCTATCAATAAAGAGGTGATACTATAGAAACCTCTGGGCTGAAAAACGACTGGCACAACCTCTCCGTCGATGAAGTATTTAAATTGCTCAGCACATCACCCTACGGACTGGATGAGAATGAGGCAAAGAGAAGGCTTGAAGCTTTCGGCTACAACGAACTGCCAGAAGAGAAGAAAGTAAGTGAGATAATAAATTTTCTTTATCACTTTCATGACCCCCTCATATACATCCTTGTTGCCGCAGGCATAATAACAATCTTCATGCATGATGTTATCGATTCGACGATAATTTTCTCAGTTGTTCTAATCAATGCCTTTTTAGGATACTTTCAGGAAAGGAGTGCAGAGAGGACAATTGAGGCATTGAAAAAGATAGTGGAAGTCAGAGCGAGAGTTCTCAGAAAAATGTCGGTTGTTATATCAGCGAGAGAACTTGTTCCCGGAGATGTTATCGTTCTTGAGTCGGGAATGAAAGTTCCAGCAGATGCCAGGGTTTTTGAGGCTAAAGCAATAAGAGTTGATGAATCTCTGCTGACAGGGGAATCTCTCCCGGTCATAAAGTTCACTGAAAGAATACCGGAAAAAACACTTGCGAAGAACAACATGGTCTTTGCGGGCACGCTTATCACTGCAGGAGATGGAAAAGCAGTTGTTGTTGCAACCGGAGAGAGAACAGAGATTGGTAAGATAACAAAAACGGTAAAAAAGGAAAGAAAAATTGAGACACCCCTTCTTAAAAGAGTCAGGCGATTGGGGTTACTTCTTCTGACATCTATTATGATAATTTCTGCAATAAATTTTGTTTTTGGAGTTTATCAGGGGTACGAGCTGAAATTTGCATTTCTTGCATCAGTTGCGTTGATGGTTGCTGCTGTGCCTGAAAGCTTACCTGCTCTCATCACAATAACTCTTGCAACCGGAGTCAGAGATATGGCTTCAAAGAAAGCAATAATCAGAAAGCTTCCAGCGGTGGAAACGCTCGGCAGCGTTACAACAATTTGCACTGATAAGACAGGGACGTTAACTCAGAACAGAGTCAGAGTGGTGAAGGTTTACGCAGAAAATGAGGAATTTGGCATAGATGATTTAAAAGAGGGGGCAACCGTTCTGAAAGCGGGACTCATCTGCAATAAGGCAGTTTATAGGGTTGACAATGGAGAATATATTGTGAGCGGTGACCCGACTGAAGTAGCTTTGCTTGAGGCTGCTGCAATCGCCGGCATAAAAATGGATTTTGAAGTTGTGGATGAGATACCTTTCGACCCGGCTATACGTTATATGGCTACTGCAATAAAAGAAAATAGTGGAACTGGAATATACGTGAAAGGCTCGCCTGAAAAAATTCTTTCAATGTGCTCGCTTGTTTCAATAAAAAACAAGAAAAAGAGTTTGAGTAGGGAATATTATGAAGAAATCGCATCTGAATATGCTAAAGAGGGATACAGAGTTCTTGCCTTTGCGTATAAAAGCATAGATAAGCTTGAAAATTTGTGGGAGCAGATGAATGATTTAATCTTTCTCGGATTTCAATGCATGATTGACCCTCCAAGAGAAGAGGTTTACGGAGCTATAAAGAACTGCAAGAAAGCAGGCGTCAGGGTCATAATGGTCACTGGGGATCATCCGAGTACTGCACTTGCAATAGCAAAAGAGATTGGCATTGAGGGGTATGTGGTGACGGGAGAGGAACTTGACAGAATGAGTGATGAAGAGCTAAGCGAGGCTCTCAACTTCACAGGCGTATTTGCAAGAACTCTCCCTGTTCAAAAGTTCAGAATTGTAAAAGCTCTGCAGTCGAGAGGAGAGGTTGTTGCTGTCACTGGAGATGGGGTCAATGATGCTCCTGCCCTGAAAGCAGCAGATATTGGAGTTGCAATGGGCTCGGGAACTGAGGTTGCAAAAGAATCTGCGGAGACGATAATTCTGGATGATAACTTTGCAACAATTGTTGACTCCATAGAGGAGGGGAGAAATGTTTTCAGAAAAATACAGAAGGTTCTTGCATGGACACTACCAACGAATGGGGGAGAAGCAGCAGTAATTCTAACAGCTTTCCTTTTTGGATTGGCATTGCCGATACTTCCAGTTCAGATTCTGTGGATAAATACCGTTACAGCTGTACTTCTTGGCACTACACTCGTCTTCGAACCAAAAGAACCGGGATTGTTGAAGGGCAAACCAACGAGGGGCGAAATAATAAATAAAACAATTGCTTTCAGAATTTTTTGGGTTTCAGCGCTAATTACCATTGGCACGTATTTCCTGTTCTTCAGATATGAAGATGATATTGCAAGAACTGCAGCAGTGAACATAATTGTTTTCTTTGAAATTTTCTACCTGTTAACTTCAAGAAGCCTGACAATGAGTTTTCTGGAAACAGTAAAGATGAAGAACAGAGCTTTATTGCCCGGAGTGCTCTTAACAATTCTTCTTCAACTCATTGCCATTTACACACCGTTCAGCGGTATTTTGAGACTCACTCCAATAGATGCCACAATCTGGCTGGAAATTATTGTCATCTCTTCATCCGTCTTTATACTGAGTGAAGCAGAGAAAATTTACTCTCGAGGTTGACGGATATCAGCTATTCTTACTTACACAACACTTAAATAACTCACCACCATGCAGATAAAATCAACTCTGCATAGAGGTGAAGTTCATGGCAAGATTTCCAGAGGCTGAAGCAAGGCTCTTTAACGTAAAAATTTGCATGAAGTGCAATGCAAGAAATCCCGTCAAAGCAACAAGATGCAGAAAGTGTGGCTACAAAGGATTGAGACCGAAGTCAAAGGAGAGAAGAGGCAAGTAACTCCTCTATTTGATACCTGTTTCCGCCTTTTTCAAAGCTCTATAAACAGTCTCCTTATCTGTTATCTCATTAAACTCATGCAAAATTTTTAAAAATCCCATGTTGAAAGGCTAAGCTTATGATGTTCGAATATGAGAAGATAAGACCACCGGAAGAAGGAGAAAAGATTATTTACGAGAATAATGAACTAATTGTGCCTGATAACCCGATAATACCCTATATAAGAGGGGATGGTATCGGTAAAGATGTCGTACCTGCTGCCCTTAAGGTACTGGATGCGGCAGCTTCAAGAATAAAGAAAGAGGTAAGCTGGTTTGAGATTTTTGCAGGGGAGGACGCAAACAGGTTGTATGGCAAGTATCTACCTGAAGACACACTGAATGCAATCAGAGAGTTCAAAATTACCATTAAAGGTCCACTGACCACTCCAGTTGGTGGCGGATTCAGAAGTCTCAACGTTACAATCAGACAAACCCTCGATCTCTATGCAAATGTCAGGCCCGTTTACTATCTTGAAGGAGTACCAAGTCCAGTCAAAAACCCCGAAAAAGTTGATTTAGTTATTTTCAGGGAGAGCACAGAAGATGTTTATGCAGGAATCGAGTGGAGAAGGGGGAGTGACGAGGCTCTGAGATTGATTGATTTTGTCTCAGATGAGCTTGGTGTGAAAATAAGAGAAGATTCAGGAATTGGTATCAAGCCAATCAGTGAATTCGCAACGAAAAGACTTGTCAGGCTTGCAATAAAATATGCCATCGAGAATGACAGGAAGAGCGTGACACTTGTCCATAAGGGCAACATAATGAAATACACCGAAGGAGCTTTCAGGGATTGGGGTTATGAGGTTGCTAAGGAGGAGTTTGCAGAATATACAATCACTGAAGAGGAATTATGGAATGAATATGGGGGGGATGCAGGAAATAAAATTGTCATCAAGGACAGAATAGCGGATAACATGTTCCAGCAACTGCTGACAAGGACAGCAGAGTATGATGTTATTGCACTTCCGAACCTGAATGGAGATTATATAAGTGATGCAGCAGCTGCAATGGTTGGAGGACTCGGGATTGCCCCCGGTTCAAATGTGAGAGAAGGAATGGGCGTATTCGAACCTGTACATGGCTCAGCGCCAAAGTATGCAGGTCAGAATAAAGTCAATCCAACTGCAGAGATTCTGACAGGTGCTTTAATGTTTGAATACATGGGATGGAGAGAGGCAAGTAAGCTGATTAAAAAAGCAGTCAGAGAGACAATAAAGCAGGGTGTTGTAACATACGATATTCATCGCCATACAGGTGGAAACCTTACAGGTACAAAAGAATTCGCTGAAACGGTTGTGGAAATTATGAATACATTATAATCTTTCTATTTTACTTAAAACCTATTTTTGCTACGTTAGAATCATATTAAACCCATAATATCAAAAAGAAAATTCATCAATCTTAAATACATGTTATCAAAACTTGTCCTGATTGACATGCCTGCGACAGTACTGGTTGGTGGTTTTTGGGGTGACGAAGGGAAGGGCAAAATTGTATCGCACATCGCATTCTCGGATAAACCCAAAATTATAGCTCGTGGCGGCGTTGGACCTAATGCAGGCCACACAGTAGAAGCAAAAGGGAAAAAATACGGTGTTAGAATGGTTCCTTCCGGGTTTGTTTATGAAGATGCACGACTCTTAATAGGTGCGGGTGTTCTTGTAAATCCTGCTGTTTTCCTGCATGAGGTTGAGACGCTTGGCCTGTCTGAAAGAATGGGGGTTGATAAGAGATGTTCAATAATTGAGGACATTCATATTGAAGAGGATAAGGGAGATTCACACCTGAAAGAGAAAATTGGGAGTACAGGGACGGGGTGTGGTCCAGCTAACAGAGACAGAGTCATGAGAGTTGCAAAACAGGCAAAAGACATAGGAGAACTCGGCCCTTTTGTCACTGATGTCCCCCTCGAGATAAATGAGGCAATTGACAGAGACGAGATGGTACTTGTGGAGGGAAGTCAGGGATTCGGACTCAGCCTTTTTTATGGAACTTATCCATACGTAACATCAAAGGATACGACTGCATCAATGATGGCGGCAGATGTTGGCATCGGACCCACAAAAATTGATGAAGTGATAGTGGTTTTCAAAACATTTCCCACAAGGGTTGGGAGCGGACCCTTTCCCACTGAGATTTCTCAGGAAGAGGCAGAAAAGCTTGGAATAGTGGAATATGGTACTGTTACCGGAAGAAGAAGGCGAATTGGACTGTGGGACGGCGAATATGCACGTTACTCAGCGATGATCAATGGTGCAACTCAGATAGCAATAACGGGTATAGATAAGCTTGATGAAGAATGTTATGGTGCTACAAAGTGGGATGAGTTGACTAAAAGAGCTAAGGATTTTCTGGAAAGGGTAGAAGAAGATGTTAGAATTCCTGTAACTCTTATTTCGACAGGACCTGGCCTTGAACACATCATTGACCTCAGGGACAATATTATTACTTGATTTTTATACCAAAATTATTTTCAATTTACTTAAAGATTAGAAAAGCTAATAAATTCAAGAAATTATCTTGATTCATGAAAAGGAGTTTACTTGATATTCTTGCCTGTCCAATATGTAAAGGAGATCTGGATTTAATTGTAGAAGAGGAGGGAGACGAGGAGATTTTAGCCGGGAAGCTGATATGCAAGAAATGCTCGGTTGAGTATCTAATTGAAGAGGGCATACCGAACATGCTCCCCCCTGAATTACGGTGATTGAATGAAATACATCATGGTGACAGGGGGTGTCATGAGTGGTCTGGGCAAGGGGATTACTGCTGCATCAGCTGGCAGACTCCTTGTTGACATGGGTTACAAGGTCGTTCCGATTAAGGTTGACCCGTACATCAACATAGATGCAGGTACAATGAACCCCTTTCAGCATGGTGAGGTATTCGTCCTCAAAGATGGAACAGAAGTCGACCTTGATCTGGGACATTATGAAAGATTTCTTGGGGTTGAGGTCACCGGAAACCACAATATTACGACCGGGAAGATTTACAAGGCAGTCATCGAGAAAGAAAGAAAAGGGGATTATCTCGGACAGACAGTTCAGATCATTCCTCATGTCACAGATGAAATAAAAACATGGATAAGAAGAATCGCACACGAGAATGGAGCAGACATCTGTCTGGTTGAAATTGGAGGAACTGTTGGTGATATAGAGAGCATGCCATTTCTTGAAGCAATCAGACAGATGCAGAACGAGGAAAGAGAGGAAGATTTTGCTCTGATTCATGTTACACTCGTGCCAATTGATTCATGTGGAGAGCAGAAGACGAAACCCACTCAGCACAGTGTTAAGGAGCTTCGCAGCATTGGTTTGGTGCCAGATGTTATAGTTTGTAGATGCAGTGAAAAATTAAAAGAATCTACGAAAAGAAAGATATCTCTATTCTGTGATGTTCCTATAGAGGCTGTAATAAGTGCAGACGATGCAAGCGATATCTACGAAGTCCCTCTAAAGTTTAAAGATGAAAAACTTGACACTTACCTGATAAACAAGATGAAATTGAGCAGGAAGGCAGAACGCAAAGAATGGACAGAAATAGTTGATAAATTGAGAAAAATAGAAGATGTTGTCAGAATTGCAATTGTGGGGAAATATATTGACGTTAAGGATTCTTATCTGAGTATTATAGAAGCTTTCAAGCATGCCGGGATTACCAATGGCTGCAAGGTGGTTACATTATGGGTAGATAGCGAAGACCTTGAAAAGTCTGAATTAAAGCTTGATGTGGATGGAATACTTATTCCCGGTGGATTTGGCATCAGGGGAACAGAAGGAAAGATTAAGGCTATAAATTATGCAAGGGAGAATAACATTCCATTCCTCGGTATTTGCTTTGGTTTTCAGCTTGCCGTGATTGAATTTGCAAGGAATAAGGTGGGATGGAGTGATGCAAACAGCAGTGAATTTGAAAAGACTAAACATCCTGTTATTGATATTCTTCCTGAGCAAGAGGAAATTGATAAGATGGGCGGGACGATGAGACTGGGGGACATAGAAGTAACAGTTGTCAGGAATACATTGGCTCACACCCTTTACGGGATGGAAAAAGTTGTTGAGAGGCACAGACACCGTTATGAGGTGAATCCAGAATTCATAGATGATTTGAAAGAGCATGGACTCGTGTTCTCAGGATATTCTGACGGAGGAAGGAGAATGGAAATTCTTGAGTATCCAGAAAACAGGTTTTTCCTTGCAACCCAGTTCCATCCCGAATTCAAGTCCCGACCTTATGCCCCTTCTCCCCCGTTTGTGGGATTTGTGAGGGCTGCTTTGGAGAGAAGTAAGAGCATTCGGAAGGATTCTTGAGACAGTTCCACTCCAGGCATTGTGTAGTTTGTACAGTCTTCACATTTTTTCATGGCAATTCCTCTTTAGACCCAGCCTATCAAAATCCGAATCAAATGAATAAATCTCATCAAATCCATTTTCTTTCATTACTACAAAAGCAATGCAATCATTCAATCCTGCTTTTTTCTCTTTGGCAATCTCCAATGCTTTCAGATAATTTTTCTTTGTGGCACTGAATACCCTGACATTTGAGCTGTTAAGTAAAAAATCCAGAATTTCTTGGGCATGTTCAAGAGGCATATAGCTCTCAAGTAAATTTGATATTTCCGTTATCTGGGTGGTCGTTATTGCAACCTTTTCTCCATCATTAATTCTCTGTACGATTTTCTTAGCAGATTCCTTTATTTTTATTTCGTGTTCTTTTAATTTCCTCCGTGGTTTAATGAAAGCGTGCACAAATACGCTTGCGTCAACGAATCTCATGTAACTCCTTCCTCAAAGCTTTCCAGTCCGATAAATCACTTTCAACATCAACTTCGACTGAATCAAAATATTTTGTCAAATCAGGCTTTTTTGATGGTATAATCTCAATGCTCTCTCCCTTAAACCTCAATATGACTTCATCACCTTCAAGAAATTTTTCCCTCCATTCTCTCGGTAATACCAGTCTTCCCTGTTTATCCAATTTTTTTCGAATTTCCATTTTTTGCTTCATGGTAATGAATTGTATTTGGAAATATTTAACACTTACCAATTTCTTATATGGTATAATCACAACTATCCTCACTTTGCTTATGGTCAGAGTAAGTACAATAATTGCAGGCTATTTACCTGAGAGATTGTAGCGATTTGTCTTTAGATGTTCAGGTACCTTAACTCCAGCTTTTACGCTCTCTTCTGAACAAAGGCTGGCATTCGATACATCGCAGAAGTCAAAATCAGCACCTTTAGTTTCCTCTCTCAAACGTTGCATATAAGGCATGATGAGATTGCTGCTGGAACATTCTGGATCATAATAGAAGTAAACTGTTGGCTGAGATTCCACTTCGGGCTGAGACTCTACTTCGCATCCAGCTATCAGTAATGCGAGGATTATTGGAAAGATTATATGGCTGATTTTCATTGTATTTTCCTTTCAAAGGTTTTAATAAGGTCAGCTATTCCGTATAATGCTAAAATTGTATATATAATCGCTAATACAGGAACGATGATATTGGTATAGGAAAGTATAACATAGGTGTCTATTCCAGTAAAACCCATCAAAATGGGTGTTATTAGCTGAGCAATCAATCCAGTAAGGGTAGCCAACCCAAGAACTCCAAATGCTTTCAGCTTCACTCTCCCGTATGCATAGAACCAAGCTATTGGTACAATGAGCCAAATCACTCTATCACCTTTACTTTATTATCGAATTTGTACCTGATATTTCTTTCACCTTCTCAAAGTATTTGATAAGACTTGCTATTCCATATAGAGCTAGCATCCCAGAGCCAATTTGAATAATATAAGCAACGATTCCCTTAGATGAATGTATCATCTGAGGAACTGCTTCGGTAAAAATTATCAAGATATTCATGTATAGTTGACCACACCCCACGATAAGGGTAGCCAAGCCCATAATTCCAAATCCTTTCGTCTTTGTCCTTTTGTATGCATAGAACCAAGCTATTGCTACGATGAGCCAAGCCAATACAAAAAACCATTCACTCCCATTCATTCAATCACTATGAAAAATAAAATAGAAATAATTTTCTGAAGTTATTAGAAAACTAGGATGGCTATGTTCCAGCTTCTCATTTTTATTCTTTAATGCAGTCCATATTTTCATCTTAGTCCTCTTCTTTAATAGAAGTCTTTAATAGAAGTGCACTGTATCAACTTCGTCATCCTCCTGCCAAATAACGCCCCAAGATTGGTACATATATGCCCTTACTTCGAATGTAGGAGTAGAACTGGGCATATAATGGTAATTACCGTAGGATTTATAGTCATAAGTATCAAACAGATTTGCAAAAGCCTCTACAGATTCTAACAACTCATTTGTGTCATCATTAACAGTCCCAATCTTGACTCTCTCAGCGACAGTATACCCGAGTTCTGCTATTGCATAACCAGAGAGCCAAAATTTGTATCCATTTGGCCATTCATAACCGTAGTCCTGTATCCGGGGGCAGCCGCTTCATAACCCGGGTCAGCAATTGGCTCATATGCCTTATAAAAATGGTAATCTACCCAGTAATTCCGCTGCACTCGCAATTGCTGGCACTATCACCAATATCATTGAACATAAAGTGATTGCTCTCAATATTTTTCTCATTTTTCACCACCTTACTTCTATTTCCTTAATTTCTTTAATGAAAAAAAGGATATCGTAACTATAAAAATTTTCTATTTCATCTGATAAAGAAAAAATTAAATTTAAAAAAATTTTGAGAATCAGTAAAAATTATGATAGAGATATATTAATTTATGAAATAGGTATAAACTATGATAGAGGTCAAGAATCTAACTAAGATATTTGGAGAGTTCAAAGCTCTTGATAGATTAAATCTTAAAATTGAAGAGAATGAGGTTTTTGGATTAGTTGGCCCCAATGGAGCTGGTAAGACAACTGCAATTGACCTTATGATGGGAATGCTTCAGCCAACATCCGGGAGTATAACAATATCTGGTATTGACGTTATAAGAAATCCATTAGAAGTTAAGAAGATTTGCGGTTACTTACCTGAGAAAGTTGGTTTCTATGAACACATGACAGCAATAGAGAATCTTTTGTATTTTTCGGAATTCTACAAAATGCCCAAAAAAGAAGCAATAAGCAATATTAATGAGTTGCTTGAATTGGTCGGAATTGCTGATGATGCTGATAAAAAAGTTGGAGAGTTCAGCAAAGGGATGATTCAAAGACTTGGATTAGCCCAAGCTTTACTCAACAACCCTAAAATTATTTTTCTGGATGAGCCAACCTCAGGACTCGACCCCAAGGGAGTGACTGACTTCAAAAACATAATAAAAAAACTGAGAAAAGATGGAAAAACTGTTCTTTTCTCCACCCACATTCTATCAGACGTTAAAGAAGCGTGCAATACCTTAGGAATACTATCCAAAGGCAAACTATTACTTAAAAGCAGTATTGATGATCTATTAAAAGAAAATATAAATATTGTTGTTGAGACGGATCCACTTATCGATCCATCAATTCTTAAATCATTCGGAGAAGTCAAAGTTAAGGATTCAAAGGTCATTGTTAAAGCAGAAGAGGACTTTAGAATTGAAATATCAAAGACTATCCAGCAGAGAGGTTGCACTATTAAAGAAATACACCTTCTTGAACCAAGTCTTGAAGAAATTTACCTTAACTTAATTGGAGGGATTACATGAGTTTGATTGTAGTAGCGAAGAAAGAATTTGTAGATCAAATAAGGAGTAAGAGGTTTATAGCTATCCTTGCTGTAATGCTACTTTTCTCAATTTTCTCCTTTTATCAAGGAGTTAACGAATTTATGAAAGATTATCAATCTTTTGTTTCAGGAAAAGTACAGAGACCGTCCATAACCAAGATATTCAGAACCTTTGGCGATATGGGTGTAACTACCTTTGGATCAATTTTGGGATTATTCATGGGATTTGATCTTATAAGTAGAGAAAAAGAGACAGGGTCACTAAAAACATTACTTTCACATCCAGTTTACAGGGATCAGATTATAAATGGAAAAGCTATTGGAGGTTTTGCAGCACTATTTTTGGTGGTAGCGTTAACCCTCACCATTGCACTTGGCACTTTGACAATGAGAGGTTTCGTTCCATCTTTTGAGGATTTGATTATAATAGGTAAATTTGGAGCCGTCACTGTAGTCTTTCTTTTTATCTTCTTTTCTATTGGATTGTTTACATCGGCTATTATGAAAGACTCAGGCACATCGTTGCTCGCAGCCTTTGGCATATTTATTACAATCATGGCAGTGATTCCTATATTCAGTAGTGTTATAGCTGATGCCATTCTAGGTTCCCCTCCAGACCCCACTGTGTTTACCCTTTCTGGAGACTCAGAAGAGGTAAGTAATAAAACCATGGTAGAAGAACGCAAGAAATTCATAAAGGAAGTTGAAGAATACTGGAAAAAGCGAAGAACAATAATAGATAGTTTCAAAATACTGTCACCAGCGAATAATTATGTAGAGATAGTTTCTTCCTTAGATTTATCCAAGACGAGTCCGGTTAGAGGTAAAGATGTTACCAAGAATTTTGTTAGTTTTATAATACCACCATTAGCTTTCTTCACATTGAGCTATGTAAGTTTTCTGAGATTGGAGATAAGATGAGGATAAAAATTCTGCTTTTTTCCGTTTTAATCGCTACTTTCTTCACAGGTTCGATAAAGTATGATTTAAGCAGGCTTAGTGCAGTTCCTGGGGAAGTATTATCATTTGATCTTGAAATTACAAATGAAGAAGACTTTGGAAGGAATATTCAATTTTCTTATTATTCTCCAGAAGGGCTAAGTGGAAAATTTATTTACAATGGAAAAGAGGTTGTTGAGTTACGATTTGAGGCGGGCGAATCAAAAAATGTTCAGTTTCAGGTAGAAGTGCCTTCTGATGCTGAAGAAAAAGAATATTTCGTATTTGTTCATGCAGAAAGCAGTTTAACATTCAGAATTAACGTAAAAACTCCAGAGAGACCACTGGAAATAATACCGTCAATAACTGGTGTAGCAATGGAGGCGGGNGAGGAAATAAACTTCCCACTAAAAATTAAAAACACTCTTAATGCGGAGTACAAAGTAAACCTATCCTGCTTGGTCCCGAAAAACTGGAGCTACAAATTTATTGAAGATGGTGTGGAAGTATATGAAATAACTTTAGATAAAAATGAAAAAAGATTACTAAAACTCAAGATAGAATCAGTTAGTGATGCTGAAGAAAAAGAATACTCCATTACTGCATATTTCAATAAGCAGTCCGTAAAATTTAATGTAAAGATAACAAAGACTCATAAGGGTGAATATGGAAAAATCAAGCTTAAAATTGAAGATAGAGAAGGCATAGCTATTGATTCTGCAAGAATAAATGTTATCGGTTGGAGAGAATTCTTGTCCTCATCAGAAGGAGAGGCGACGATTGAGATACCCCCAGGAGAGTATAAAATTGATATAATAAAAGAAGATTATTATCGCAAAGAAATAGACAATATTGAAGTAAAAGCAGGAAAAATAAACGACCTTGGAACAGTAACACTTGATAGAAGACCTTTTTACGCTGAAGTTAGTATTTCAAACCCAAAAATGAGTTGTACTATTGGATCAGAAAACCCAAAATTTAGGCTTAAATTAGAGAACAAAGGGTATAAAGATGACAATTACATTCTTAACGTTGAAGGGTTGCCTGAGAACTTCTATTCAAAATTTATGGAATCTCAAACGTCAGCTGAGGTGTCTGAGGTTTTTATTGAGAGTGGGAAGTCAAAGGACATCTATCTTGAGATTCTGATACCTCCAAATGCTGAGGTAGGCGAATATAATTTAATATTAATAGGGTCTACTAATATCACCTTTCAGAATAATACCAAACAACCACGATAACAATCCAATATTTTCATCTAACAACTCCCAAAACGTGCTTTTAGAAA
>MTMJ01000106.1 GCA_002010045.1 Archaeoglobus sp. JdFR-22
GAGAGTTGAGATGTTAGAATTGGTATTTTGTTGGTAATTTTGTAAGCACCCTAAATTTTTATGTTCCCAAAAACAAGCCTGAAAAAATATACTCCACTATCGAGCTTGAAAAAAAATTATATGTACGCCGGGAGAGGGAGAAAAAATTATATGTACGCCGGGAGAGGGAATTGAACCCCCAGCTGCAGTCAGCTGGACCAACACACCGCAATATCTGCGATATTGCACTATCGAGCTTGAAAAAATTATATGTACGCCGGGAGAGGGAATTGAACCCTCGCATCCTTGCGGACACTGGTTTTCTGTTGGAACAACTCCAGACCAGCGCAGTACCTCTCTGCAATCCCGGCTGAATACTGAAGAATATTTGCGGTATGGGAAGATAAAGTTTCTGGATGGTTTTCATAAAATCAAAAATTTTATTACCTACTCTACTCAATCGCCAAAAAGCCATGATGCATTTACTCTCAATATCAGACTTAACAAAGGAAGAACTGCTGGAAATTATTGATCTGGCTGTAAAACTCAAGTCGGAGAGATACAGAAATGTCGTTACGGATTACCTGAAAAACAAGAGTTTAGCCATGATTTTTGAGCTTCCTTCGACCAGAACAAGAGTCTCCTTCGAGGTTGCAATGGCAGACCTCGGCGGTCATGCTTTATGTTTAACTCCAGAAGACCTTCAGCTCTCGAGAGGAGAGCCAATTAAAGACACTGCAAGAACTCTCTCAAGGTATGTTCATGCTGTGATGCTCAGAGTTAAGGATCATGCAACAATAGAAGAGTTTGCGTCCTATTCCTCCATTCCCGTTATTAACGGGCTGAGCAATCTGGAGCATCCATGTCAGATTATTGCCGACCTTGTCACAGTCCAGGAATATAAGGGAAAACTTGATTCAGTAAACATAACATGGGTGGGTGATGGTAATAACGTCTGTAATTCCCTGATTCTCGCCTCGGCTATTCTGGGGATTGATCTCGTTATTTCGTGTCCTCAGGGATATGAACCTGATGAATTCGTGGTAAAAAAAGCATATGATATGGGCGCAAAGCTCGTATTTGAGTCAAATCCGCAGAAAGCTGTTGAGGATGCAGATACAATATATACTGATGTCTGGATTTCAATGGGGATGGAAAGTGAGAGGGATGAAAGGTTAAAGAACTTTTCAGATTATCAGGTCAATGAGAAACTAATCAGTTTTGCAAGAGATGATGTTATTGTTCTCCACTGCCTTCCTGCACACAGAGGAGAAGAGATTACAGATGATGTCATAGAGGGGACAAGTTCGGTTGTCTTTGAACAGGCTGAGAACCGCCTGCACGCCCAGAAAGCAATACTTCTCAAAATGATTGGCTATGAATATGAGTAAATGGGATGCCATTGTCGGCAAAATTTCGGAATTCATTGGTCAGATGGTTGGTGATGCGGTGGCAGAAGGTGTTGTTGTTGGTGTGAGTGGGGGAGTTGATAGTGCGTGCGTTGTAACCCTCTGTAAGAAAGCTCTTGGAAGCAATAAGGTGACAGGATTGATTATGCCAGAGAAAGGTCTGACACCGGAAGAGGATATCAGAGATGCCATCAATCTCTGCAAAAAACTCGATGTCGAGTATCATGTTATTGAAATAAATCCCTTCATTGAGACTTTTATAAAAGTCGTAGGCAGGGGAAATGAGAGAGCATATGCGAACCTGAAACCCCGTATCAGAATGATAATCCTTTATCATCATGCAAATAACAGGAATCTGCTTGTTGCAGGAACAGGTAATAAAACCGAGCTAACGGTGGGTTACTTCACGAAATACGGTGATGGTGGTGTTGACTTTCTTCCCATAGGTGACCTGTACAAAACTGAAGTTTTTCAGCTTGCTGAATATCTGGGAATTCCTGAAGAAATAATAAGAAAGACGCCGAGTGCAGGACTCTGGAAGGGGCAAACAGACGAGAGCGAGATGGGGATTGCTTATGAAGAGCTTGATAGCATTCTTAAAGCACTGAGTAAAGATAAATCAGGTATCAAAAGCGATTACGAAAAAGTCCTTCAAATGATTGATAAGGGTGCACATAAGAGAGAAATGCCACCATTTGTTGAATTAAGAAGTCTGATTGAATGACTCAAAGACAATCATCTCAATTTCTTCCTTCATTGGAAAATTTTTCGCTCCAAAATGCTGAATGCTGTACGATGCCACAAAATTACCTGCATCCAGGCAAACGCCAAGCGGTTTATTGTTCATATAAGCGAATAAAAATCCCGCAGCAAATGCATCGCCAGCTCCAGTGGTATCAACAGCTTTAACTTTTTCCACTTCTCGATAAACAACCCCTTCCTCAGAAATAGTTCTGCTCCCTCTCTCCCCCATTGTCACGACAAGTAGTTCTATGAGCTCCAGAATTTCTTTTTCATGTCCTTCAAAAAATCTGTATTCCTGCTCAGA
This sequence comes from Archaeoglobus sp. JdFR-22, assembly GCA_002010045.1. Lineage (GTDB taxonomy): Archaea > Halobacteriota > Archaeoglobi > Archaeoglobales > Archaeoglobaceae > JdFR-22. The sequence continues at coordinate 2,437 of MTMJ01000106.1, forward strand.
GATGAACATGATATCCACATACCGCAGAATATCCCTTATTTTACCGAAACCAGATATTGCGTAAGAATAGCCCGGATTCAGAATAACTTTTTTTGAGAATGCCTTTGCCTTCTGTGCAACCTCCAGATGCAAATCAAAACTATCATCGGCAGGAAATGGGTCAAGATAGAAATAGTCTGACTCTTTGTAATCATCGTAATCTAATGCAACTTCCACTATTCCTGCTGCGTTTGGGTGCACAAAGAATGTTCTTTCTCCCTCAGAGTCAATATAAACATCAACTCGGCCTGTTTCAGGATGTGTAACATTCAATCGCAAATCAACTTTTATTTCTTTCATACTCTTAATGAAAAAATCAGCGTTGCTATCAGCCCCTATAGTGGAATAAAACCTGCATCTGAGCCCAAATTTAGATAAACCATACAATACATTGGAGGCAGCTCCCCCAGCCATTTTTACCCTCCTGTTCACTACTGCATGTCCACCTTTTTCAGGATATTCGTCGATTAGACAGATGTAGTCAATCAATGCAGGACCCACTCCAGCAATCATAAAAAAAAGTAAAGTTTTTACGTTATTAAAATCTAACACCGGCAATGATACTGACAGATGAGAGAATAAATATTGATTTGTATATGGCCGAAGACCCTCGAAGGTTTGAAGTCTTGAAAGCACTTGATTTCGAAAAAAGGATGTCGGTCAGGGAAATCTCACGGAAGATTGGGTTTTTTGTGGAAGAAACTGAGAACGCATTAAAGGATATAGAAGCTGTCGGACTTGCAGATACGAAAGAGGAATTGAAAAACGGCAAACTGACATTTATGGCAAGGTTATCGACAAGAGGTCTGGCATATCTCAGGGAGAAAGGTATAATAGAAGAGGAAGAGCCAGAAGAACCAGAGGTTGCTAAAGAAACAGCCGAAACAGGAGAGCCAGCTGAGGCAGAAAAAGGTGAACAGGCTGCTTAGTTGTTCATCTCGTTTAACATCTCTTCAATCTTCTTGATTTCTTCCCTTATTTTATCTGCCGCAATCGAATTATCGTGATATTCAAGTACCACACCGCATTTAGGGCACATAAAATTAAGTTCCATTGCTTCAGCGTAAGAGACTTTCACGTGTCCATTCTGGCAGATATAATACATTGTAGATGTTTCCGATTCTAGTTTTTCCTCAAGCTTACTCTTGGTTTTTCTCAATTCCTTCTCAAGAACATCTATCTGTCTTTCATAATTGATTCTCCAGTGATATTCCATCCAGCCAGTTTCATCATCTCTGTGCCTTGAGTATTCTGCGATTCCAACTTCATAAAGAGCAAAAAGAGCTTTTCGAACGTCATTTATTTCAATGCCCAGTTCTATAGCAATCTGCTCATCAGTGAATCCTTTCTTGGGTTTAAGGGCAAAGATTATCAACCCGACTTCACCGGCAACCCGTTCTATTAACTCCCTTATCAATTCGTCAGATTGCATCAAATTAACACTCACGTAATTAACTATCTACTTCATTCTTATTTAACTTTGCGATTTCTTTCATTAGGTGAATGAATTAAATAATCTCTTTCATAATGATTTTCTCTGTAAATTTTATACCACTCCGTAAAGTTTTTGTTTCAGATTCCGGTTTAGTTTACCATGAAACGATTACTGTTACTGATTTTTTTCATTCTGATATGCACATATACAGTAAAAGCCCAATTTGTTAATGAAACAGAGGTGACGGTAAAGGCAGTTGCAGTAACAACGGGAGAACAACCGGCAGGGGTTATCATAAATATAACCGCAATTATTACTCCCGGAAATGGTAAAATTTTCGTCTCAACATCTCCCTTTACTCAGATAGATATGCAGGGAAGTGCCCAGCTTGCTGCTCTCACTGCCTGCGATGTTCTCGGAATGGATTTTCTGAGCTATAATTTCTTCTACACAATAGAATCCGGGGCACCCATTGTGGGAGGACCCTCTGCCGGTGCTGTAATGACAATTGCAACAATGGCTGCCCTTAAAAACCTGAAAATTAATGAAAATGTTTTCATGACAGGTATGATTTATCCCGATGGTTCAATTGGGCCTGTCGGTGGCATACCACAGAAATTAGAAGCTGCGTCAAAAAATCAGGCTGAAGTATTCCTAATCCCAGAGGGTCAGAGAAATGTGGTGGTGCATGAAGAAGTTGTGGAGAGGAAGGGGCCCTTCGTCTTCAAGTCAATACGGGCAAAGACAGTCGACCTTATTGAAATGGGAAATGAACTCGGCGTTGACGTCGTAGAGGTGAGCAATGTTGAGAATGCATTTGTTTACTACACAGGATACTCTCTCGCCAAACCGGAGGTAGCCATAAACATCTCGATATATTCTGACATCCTTAAAAACCTTGCTGATAAGATGAAGAAGGATGCGATGGATCTGTTAAAGGTAGCGGAACAGTATGCTGACAGTGAAGAGCTTGATAATGTGATGAATACAATTAACATGGCAAAGGAGAACTACGAGAGAGAAAATTACTACACTTCCACCAGTCAGTATTTTTCTGCAAAGATAGAGATGAGATATATCGTATACCGGCATACGCTTACAGCAGATAACATAGATGATGAATTCAGGACTGTGGAGGAAGAAATTAACTACTGTCTTGATTGTATCAGAAATTATGAAAACATGGGTGTCAACTCATTTCAGCTGATTGGCGCAGCAGAAGAGAGAATTAAAAAATCTGAAGAGTATCTCGAGAGGGCAAAAACCTCCCGTAACTTCGATACTGCAATTCAAAATCTCGCTTTTGCGAGAGAGAGGATAGAGAGCGCAAAAGCGTGGCTTTCACTTCTGAAGACAATTAAAGAGGACATTCCACTCGATAAAGAACAGATCAAGAGGAGGGCACAGTTCTATCTGAGTCAGGCTGAATCTCTGATTATCTATGCCTCAACAATTGGTGGTTCGAGCACTCTCATCGGACTTGCCCGGGAGAGCTCGGAACTTGCAAACAAACAGATAGATGATGGATTTTATGCCGGAGCAGTTACCTCTGCAATTGATTCAATTGTAAAGACAAGCATATCGATTGAGCTGATAGGACTGGATGAGACACAGATAGAAGAGAAAATCAAGGTTGCGCGGGTCTCTGCTGAGGAGGCTTTATCTGAAGTCCAGTTCGTTACACCAATACTCCCCGCTGCTTACTTTGAATTTGCAGAGACAATGGACAATAGCTTTGATAAGTTAATGTACTACAAGCTCTCAGAAAGGCTGTCTGAAATAATGCTAATTTTTGCAAAAGAGAATCCTGAAAAACAACTTATTGAGACAGTTCCTGAGATTCCATCCTATGAGAGGACAGTGCGAAAGGAAATCGAGGTTCCGGGCTTTGGATTGCTGACAGCAATTTCAGCAGTTTTATTCTGCTATTTTGCGATTTATATAAGAAAGAGGTAACAGAACAGTCCAGAGCTGAGTGTGCCAAGAAAATTAACTCCTGAATTTGTCAGGTAGCCTTTCTTCTCAACCGTAGCTCCAAGAATGCTGTCAACATGAACAGCCATAAACCCGGATACAAGCGCAATTATTCCATAGTTCAGGTCAATTACGTTAAGCCCAAAGGAGATAAGTACAACGATGAATGCACCTGCAAGTGCAGCAACCTCACCCTTAACTGATATTCCACCGCTTATGCCGGGGGTAACCCTGCTAAGACTGGTAATAAGATATACGTTACCTGATGTCTTACCTATTTCACTCGCCATGGTATCTCCGAGAGCGGCTGCGACGGATGCTACAAAGGAGATAAGAAATACATCATTATTGTAAACTCCATAACTCATAGCAAAAAAAAGTGGGGCAAGACTGTTCCCGAAAACATTTGAATAACCCCTCGCTCCACCGGCAGGTTCTGCCACACCCCTCTCAAGTTTTATTGAGTATCTGTATCTCGTTGATACAGAGCCCGCTAAGTAAAACGTTATAAGTACAAGGAAAAACCTGATATCGTTGAATACTATCACGAGTGTACCTACGAGAGTTGCACTCATCAAACCACTCTCATCCGCGATACCTGACCTCATTGCAGCAAGACTCAGCCCAAACGCAATTGCAAATGCGATAGCGAGATCGTAACTTCTTGCGTTGAATGAATATATATCGAATATCAGGTAAACAGTTGCAACAGCCAGAACCATTGTTGCTCTTTTGTCACTTCTGACATCAATACTTTCGATGAGTGCGGCAGTAATACCTCCCATCAAACTCAGAAAGAAGAGGTTATCGAAATTTACCTGTGCTGAGGTCAGATACGTATAATAGAAGAAATAGACAAAACCGAAAACTGTAAAAATTGCTATGTTCGGAAGCGTTTTGCCTCGCAGCTCATGAGCAGTTACTATAAAGAGGGCTGCCATCACTATTGACTCTGAAACACCGAAAAAGACAGTCGAATACATTACGGAGGCAAAAAGTATTGAATTGAAAATAGAAGACGTATTATCTACATCTGTTATCGCAAGTCTTACTTTTCTGAATGCTGGAATGACAATCAGAGAGATAAGCAAAATACCGAAAATAATTCTTTCGGGAATTAATGGTGCTAAAAGGGAAGGAATTACCAACAATAGCACAAGCTCTCTGTTATTTAACATTGGCAATTGTTAAGTATGTATTATTTTAAAAAGTTATCTATGGACTTTATCAGGAAGCTATACGAGAAAAAGCTTGAAAAGCAGATTATATCGGGTAAAATTCCAGACCACATTATGATTGTGGCTGACGAGATAGAGTTTCTTGAAAATATATCAAAATTCAGGGTTTTCATAAACTGGTGTAAAAAATTTGGAGTTAACGAGATAACTATATGTGTTCACATTCTTCACCCAGTCTCTCATAAAATGCTTGAGAAAATCGCCTCCAGATTGAAGAAAGATGATAATTACAAATTGAGACTATTTACCGGCAGTGAGAAATCATCTGAAAAAGCTGAAGGTTTTACAGTTAATTTGATTGCTGGATATGGCGGCAGGGCTGAGATAACAGACGCAGTAAGGAAGCTGGCAAAACTGGTTGAACGAAGTGAAGTAAATCCTGAAGATATTATTGAAGAAGATATAGAAAGATTTTTGAGTGTTAAAGAACCACCAGATTTGATTATGAGAGCGGGCGAGGAGATACCGGATTTCCTTATATGGCAGAGTATCTACAGTGAACTTTATTTTCTGGACATCGACTGGAAGAGCTTCAGATATGTGGATTTTATGAGGTGTATCAGAGATTATCAGAGGAGAGAGAGGAGATATGGGAAGTAAATCAGAACTCAATGCTGTTAGAATGATGGCTGATTACCAGTTCGGAAGCGGATGCGGTAAAGCACTCTTTCCCGACTCATGCGAGTTTGTGGTCTCGTCCAAGGGGAAAGTCAGGCAGGTCATTGACGATGTGAGAATCGCTACAGTGAAGGCAGATTCGGGTTGGCTCACAATCAGCATCAAGGGGGCAAAGCGGCTGCACTCTTTTCTCCCATATCCTTCATTGAGGGTGGTGGTCATGAATGAAGTATCTGAATTTATAAAAGATGGTGGAAATGTTTTTGCAAAACACGTTGTTGATGTTGACCCATCAATAAGAGCAGGCGATGAGATAATAGTGGTGGATGAGGAAGACAATCTCCTTGCCACCGGTAAAGCCATACTCTCTTCAAAAGAGATGCTGGAATTGAGTAGAGGTATGGCAGTGAGTGTCAGATGGGGTATCTCAAAAAATAAGGGTGGAGTTGAGGATGAGGACTGAACTAAGAGAGGAATCAGATGTTGTTGACAGAAGAAAGTATATGATTGACAAGTCGAAAAAATTGCTTGTTGTCAGAAAAGGCTCTGTGGTTGACAGACACCTGAGGTTCAATGGCAAAATTGTAGCAGGAATGAATACAAGTTTCTGGGGAAATCTTGAGGCAGAAGAAATCTATCTTGGCAAGGGCTGTTATGTTGGTGGAAAGATAGTTTGCAGTAAAATTGTGGTTGGTGCTGAATCTGAATTCACTTATATTGACTCAGAAGGAGATGTGCTGATACTGGATGGTTGTAAAGGTGGAGTTATCAAATCAGAGGGAGATGTGAAGATAAGAGAAAACTCGGTAATAAATGTGATCGAGTCAAATGGTCATGTAATATTTGATGGTAATTCGAAAATCGGGAAAGTTTCGGGGAAGAAGGTGCTGGCATCAAGAGAGTATTAGCTTTTTATAAATAATAAAAAAGATTTAAGGAACTTCCCCTTTAAAGAGAACACCCTCTTTCTCAAGAACATCAGTTGCTTTTTCTATATCGTCGACTCTGAGTATTATCATTGCCCTCTCAACGCCGGAAGTAAAGGCATAAACGTATTCAATATTTATACCCTCGTTACCAAGCGCCTTTGCAATCTTAAACATCCCTCCGGGCTCATCCTCTACCTCAACACCCAGAACTCTTGTCAGGGAGACTGTAAATCCATTTTCTTTTAACAATCTGTGGGCATCATCTGTCTTATCAACAACCATTCTTATGATGCCGAAATCTCCCGCTTCAGCGATTGTAAATGCCCGGATATTGATTTTAGCTCTGTAAAGTATTTCAGTTACTGCAGCCAGTCTCCCAGGTTTGTTCTCCACGAAAATGGAAACCTGTTTGATTATTTTCTCATCCATTTTCACACCTCATAATTTTCTATTATCAATAACCCTCTTCGCCTTTCCCTCAAATCTCTGCAATGTGCCGGGGTTTACAACCTCCACCCTTGCCGATACATTCAGTACGCTTTTGAGATTGTTTGAAATCTTCTTGCTGAGTTCAAGAATATCGCTTACTTTATCACTGAAAGCCTCTTCATTAACCTCTACCTGAATCGTCATGACATCAAGACCATCCTGCGCTCTATCAAGTATAATCATATAATGGTCTCCAGCTTCCGGAACCTGCATTAAAACATGCTCAATCTGGCTTGGAAAGACGTTCACACCCCTTACAATCAGCATGTCATCTGCCCTGCCCATAATCCTCATAATTCTCGGGTGTGTTCTTCCACATGCACACTTCTCTTCTTCCAGAACTGTAATATCTCCTGTCTTCCATCTTATCAGTGGCATAGCCTCCTTTGCAATGGTTGTAACAACCAGTTCACCTTTCTCACCCTCTCCAACAGGTTCACCTTCTTCATCAACAATCTCTGCAATAAACTGGTCAGCCCAGATATGTATTCCATTCTTCTCAGTACATTCTGTGAAGAGCGGTCCACTCAACTCTGAAGTGCCATAAACATCGTAAGCATCTATCCCTGCTTTATCTTCTATTCTCTTCCTTGTTTCTTCACTCCACGGCTCCGCTCCAAAGATACCCATCCTCAAATCTGTATCATTTTCTATACTAATTCCGATACTCGCAGCATATTCAGATAGATACAGCATGTAAGATGGCGTGCAGGCAAAAACTGTGCTTTTCAAATCTCTCATAAGCTCAATCTGTCTCTGAGTGTTTCCCGCTGATGTTGGCAGAACAGTTGCTCCAAGTTTTTCGCCAGCGTAGTGGAAACCCAAACCTCCAGTAAACAGCCCGTAACCATAGGAAATCTGAATCGTGTCATCTCTTTCAACACTACATGCGGTCAGACTCCTGCACATACTCTCAACCCATACCTTTATGTCATTATCCGTGTAACCCACAACAGTTGGCTTACCTGTCGTTCCGCTGGAGGCATGGAATCTCACAATTTGCGATAAAGGCATTGCGAACATGCCAAAAGGGTAGTTATCCCTTAAATCAGGTTTTTTTGTAAAGGGGAGTTTTTTAAGGTCTTTTAGCCCCTCAATATCCCAGGGATTAATACCCGCTTCTCTGAACTTCTTTCTATAGAATGGCGAATAATAGTATACGTTATGCACCAAAGCTTTTAGCTTTCTCTCCTGAATTTCTCTCAGGTCTTTAATTGGAGTTTTTTCCGCTCCCGGATTCCAGTACATATCTACCCCCCTTGATTTTTTACCAATTCTTAATACATCTTCTCTCAGATTGTATCTTTCCTCATGTCAAGAACTCTTTTTGCCTTTAACTTAAACCTTTCAAGAGTTCCCTTCTCGACTAAGTCAACATTAATTCTCAAACCAACTTCTTTTAATAACTCTTTTTGAATTTTACTCTGTATTCGCCTGAAATCTTCAAGCTCACCTCTGAATAACTCGTCTTTCATCTCAACCCTTACCTTCATTTCATCAAGCGTTCCCTCTCTGGTTATGACAACCTGATACGAGTCCCCAGCGTCAGGAATTTTCATAAGAATGTGTTCTATCTGACTCGGAAATACGTTTATACCTCTGACAACAATCATATCATCAGCCCTGCCGAGAATTCGATGTATTTTAGGATGTGTTCTTCCACATGAACATTTATAATCTATTGTATATGTTAAATCTCCAGTCCTGTACCTCAATAAAGGCATCGCTTCTTTCGTTAAAGGAGTGAGAACAAGCTCACCTCTCTCTCCTTCTCCAGCAGGTTTGCCTTCTTCATCAATGATTTCAATGAAGTAGTGGTCAGCCCAGATGTGCAAGCCATTCTGTTCCTCACACTCAAATGCAACACCGGGACCGTTCATCTCGCTCAAACCGTACGAATCAAAGGCTTTAAGTCCAAAGGATTCCTCGAGTCTCTTTCTCATACTGTCGCTCCATGGCTCTGCACCAAAACAGCCTATTTTAAGACCGAGTTCGTCAGGACGTAAATCCATTTTCTCTGCTACCTCTTTTATGTGTAAGGCATAGCTTGGCGTTGCATGAATTGCAGTTGTTCCAAAATCCTGAATATAGCTAATCTGCCTCTCAGTGTTTCCCGTTGCTGAGGGTACAACCATTGCTCCGATTAACTCTGCGCCGTAATGCATTCCCAAGCCACCGGTAAAGAGAGCATAACTGACCATGTTCTGAAAGACGTCATGATTTCTGATTCCTGTCATATACAGACATCTTGCAACCATGTTAATCCAGTTGTCCAGATCTCTCTTAGTGTATCCCACAACCTTCGGTTTTCCTGAAGTACCGCTTGAAGTATGGATTCTGACAAGTTTTTCTTTTGGAACGGCAAAAAGACCAAAAGGGTAGGTGTCTCTTAAATCCTCTTTTACTGTAAATGGTAGCTTGCTAACATCTTCTCTTTTTTTGATATCATCTGGGTGAATTCTCGCTTCTTTTAACTTCTTTCTGTAAAAAGGGACATTCTCGTATGCGTTTTTTACAGTGTGTTTCAATCTCTTGAACTGCAATTCCATGAGGTCTTTTTTGGGCATTATCTCTTCTTTCTGCCAGTATTTCTCTGAATAGGGCATGAGATTCACCGTAAGTTATTGTAGCATAGCATCAAAATTAAATAAATATTTAAGGGTTTCCGAAGTGGATTTCTCGAATTTCTATTTCCAAGAAATAATTAAGGATGGGTCAGATTAACCAAAAACAAGAAAATTCCACCATGGTTTTTTCTCCTCTATTAAATCTCCAGATTCCTCCTCAATCAGAACCTCTATATCCATATCAACCGGAATAATACCCAGTATACGAGCTTTTTTAGTTTTTATGAGACTTATAGCGTTTTTATCTTTTACTTTCTTTCTCTCAATTTTCTTCAATTTTTCATCTTCTTTCAGGTATTTTAATGCAAATTTATTCAGCTGTAAGTCTTCATCCTGAACCTTCTTTTTAGTGGTTTCTTTACTCATAATCGATTTTTTCAGAGCCTTTTCCTGCTGTTTCTTCAATTCTTTATCTACCGCAAGAGCATACTTTGAGAAATGAGTTATTGAAGTGGAGACAGTATTTCTGATTGTGTCCACAGTGGATGGCAGTGAAACCCATTCAGCACCATCGTAATAGAAGATACTCAAATCTGCTTCGTTTATCCCCCTCAGATCAGCCTCATCGTACCTGAAAGTCAGAGTAACTGGTTTATTTAGCTCGCAATCTGCCTGAATATCGAAAACAGAAATTGGTGAAATTCCTTTAATACTCTCTTTCCTTACCCCCTCAATTTTTATAAGTGCTTGCCTATTTAAAGCGCCAGTCTGAAATTCGATAATCAGCCTATCATGGGTCTCTATAACTCCTCCTTCAGGCCCAATTTCGTTGATAACTCCATAAATCATGTCCATTCCAGCTTTTGCAGTTTCAACCTGCCACTTCTTCCACTTTCCCTGATCTCGAGCTATAGTTGGCCCGATAATTCCCTTGATAATATCATCCGGGCTGAGATTAAGTTCTCCGAAGCAGTATGGCAGGGNATTGTAAGCTATGATCGCCACCCGATTGTCCTCATTTATTTCTTCTATCGAGTTGCCCTCATCTACATCCACAATATGGGTAACTTCCATACACTTGGAATCAAAAGTAACGGAAAAACTCTGGTTGTTCAGCTGCAAACTTCCCCCCTCAATCAGTCCGTATTGAAGATTAACTATTTGAGTTCGTTTGACTGTAGGCGCAATTTGAGCCTCAAAAAAGTATTGGTCGTCTGAATCTTCCAATGAACGTATCTGTGCCTGAAGCCCTCCGTTATTCAGTTTATCAATCTCCAGAACTTCTACGTCACCGCTCGCTTCATTTGAACTCTCAATCAGTGATTCCTGGTACCAGTTGACAATAAGTATGGTTCCGGGTGGGACTCTTTCTGTCCCAGTATTCTTCAGGGTTGTCGAGATCTGCCATGTGAGTTTTGTACCATCTTCAAGCTGAGATTCTGTAAAATTTACATACTTCACATCTAATTCGAGATCAGGAAAATCACATACATCTCCTATCCCGTCACCGTCACTGTCGAGCTGGTCGCTGTTCTTTATATCCGGACAGTTATCACAAGCATCACCAACTCCATCTCCATCACTGTCAGCCTGATCAGGATTGGAGATATCTATGCAGTTGTCACATGGGTCTGGGCAACCGTCACCATCGCTTCGGTCAACATCAGGGGAATAAATCTCAGGACATCCGCCACACACGTCTTTACTTCCTTCAAAAGGAGAGAAAATCGTCATATCTGTATTCCCCTCAAACAGAGGCTCACTGCTCCAGTAAAGAATATTAGCTCGTTTTTTTGGAGTCAAGGCAGAATCGCAATCATAACCGAAGTGATTGCATGCATCGTAGAAAGGATCCTCCTCCATTGCATCTTTTAACTTTGCCCGGGTATTGTAAACAGTATTAACTGCAATATCTATCACTTTTTTAGAGGATGAAGTATCATACAGACAGTTGTAGACTGAGTCATAGTAAGTATCTCCACTGAACCAGCCACAATCTGATAATGAAGAGAGACAAGCCTCAGCAGCAGTGTGATAAACTACCGCAATTGGTGGGAGAGGGATGAGCATCCCAATCCCTGCCGCTGCATGGGAAATAGGGCAAGCATAATCATCCAGTGCTTTTTGCTCGAACACGCTGGCGAAGAAGATGGGAAGTGCATTGACATAGCGGGAACCGCTCACCGCCTGTGCACCAAGTTCTATCCACTCCTCAATCAGATAAGACCCGAAGCAATTCATTTGATAGACCATGCGGATAGCCAGTTTATCTCGACTTCCAGATAAACTCTTGAGTGTATTGGGACCAATGTCATCCCCGATTACACAGATGTTTCCTTTACCATTGTTATATCCGCCGTGTGTCAGTACTATAATATCCATAAAGTAGCCCTCATCGTTTATCTCCTGAAGCTTTTCAGCAACCTCGTTGATTGCTTCTTGGGAATTGCTGCAGTTACCAATACCGGGATCATCAATAACTACATACTTTTTATAAACACCCGGATCACTCCAGTGGTCTTTTGTTATCTTTTCCAGTTCTTTCTCAAAATCACTCTCGCTGCAATCACCGCCATTGTCGAGTATCAGAACTAAAGCAGCCTTTCTTTCATCATCCTGATAAATTGTTTTCTCAGTTATAGCTTCAGTTTCAACCGTATCATCTTCACTCTGAATTTTATCAGATTGAAAATCTTCTGCGGATGTCAGAACTTCATCTGGAGGTTTCAGTTCCTGTTCCCACGGCTGTTGAGGGGTTTGTTTTGCCGTCACTCCATTGGAAAATACAGCAGAGATAGCTAACCCGATTAGAAAGTAAAATAGCAGATTTTTAATTTGATTCGAACTCATTATTTTTTAAAAATTAATTGAATATTTAAGGTTTTTTATTTTCGATTAATGATTTTAATAAAATTAGAAATGGCTAAGGTGAGAAATATCAAACCTGTGAACAGAAAAAAGGCAAAGCATCCTTTAATTTTCACTCATACTCTCGACTAAACAGTAATCTCTATTTTTTTAACTTCAGTACCGTTTAACTGAACAATAACCTGATACTTACCCTCATCAAGCACTCCGATCCTAACTGTCTCATTATAGGTCTGTACAACCTGAGCACAGAACTCATCAGGGGCAGGAGGTGTATGGCTGAATTTGAGTATTATTCTCTCATTAACGACCTCTTTTCCTGTGAAATCTATCTTATGGCATGGGCTTGGTAAAGTGAATGTAACCTGCGCCTTCCACGTTTCTTTATCTTTAAAAACAGCAATTTGCGGATTTAAAGAGGGCTGTTCAACCGGTTTATCTTCCAGCTCTTTCTTCTCCTCAGCACATCCAAGTAGCATAATTGCAAGCAGGAGTGCGATTACTGTTTTCATTGAAGTGGTGATGAAAGCAGTAATAATAAATATTTCCAAATTTATCTGTCTACCTTTTCTTATGTTTATCAATTCAGAATAGACGTTTTATGTTTTTGAAAAAAGCATTAAACTTTACCAGAATTCATCAATGAATACAGAAGCAGAAACAATCCCGCAATGCCAGCCATCACGAGAAAAACAGCATTAAAGGAGTATAAATAAACAATTGAGGCTATAACTGGTCCAGCAGTCTGACCTGTTTTCATGACAAGACCAAAAGTAGACATCACGATACCTCTGTAATCGGGAGGAGCTTTTGAAAGAATGAGGCTCTGCAGAGTGGGCATAACTATGCCATGTCCGAGCCCGAGGATGAAGGTGGATGCTATGAGCATATTTAATGGGAGGTAAGGCATGAACAGCATTGAAAGAGCATAGCAAAAAAATCCTGTCTGAATTGTTTTAATTGAGCCAAATCTTTTGATAAAGTATTCAAGTCGTGATGAGAAAAAGGCTGCAAATCCGTTCATAGAGGCAAGGAAGAGAGAGATTATGAAGGGGTCTGTGTTGTATCTATCTTTTAGTAAAATTGGAAAATAGCCCAGAAAAGCACCGTAAAGTATGATGAAGACGGCAATTGCAGAAAGAAACTGGAGGAGGAGAGTTCTGTTTTTCAATACAAATATTGTGTTTGAAAAATACATGTGTATGGGTTCTTCGGATTTGATTTCTGATGGTAGAAATGCAACTGCAATAGCGACAGGAATTGCAACTGAGAAAGCTAAGAAGGGCAACCTCCAGTCGTAGTGGGCAAGCAACCCTCCAAGGGGAAGAAAGCTCACAATACCGAGTGATAAAACACTTGCGTTATAACCAAGAGCCTTTGCTCTCTCATAGCCTTCATAGATGTCGCCTATAAGGGTTGAAGAAAGCGCAACAAGAGCAGAACCTCCGATTCCCTGAAGAAATCTTAAAAATAACATCATTCTGAAATCAGCAAAAGCACAACTCATTCCTGCAATTCCGAAGAGAAAGAGGCATGGCACTAAGACTGTCCTTCTTCCCAGCCTGTCTGCAAGAATACCCATAACCGGAGCGAAGAATATTCCCGGAAGTGTGAAAGCAGAAATCAAAAGAACAACCTCAGTATTTGTAATTCCGAATGCATCTCTTATGCCGGGTAAGGCTGGAGAAATGATGTTAACGCCGATGACACCCATCAATGTGATGCTGAAAATAGTGTAGAGTGTTCTGGCGTTCAATGGCATATTTTATTTTTATTTTTCTGCTTTTTAACATTTTTCAAACCTATTGGGTTAGAAAGGTCAAAAGAATACCTATCACCAGAATAGTGAAAATCAGGTCAAGCACTGACGTTATAATTGCTATCCTGAGACCCAACCTTGCTCCAAAATAAGCTATTTTTCCGGGAAGGGAATGTCGGAAAAAAATAATGGACATTGAAACAACACTCGCTAAAAGTAAGGCAATAACACCCTCAAGTGGAGAAAGTAAGCCTTCAACAATCATTGAGCCTGCAAGTATTATTCCACTTGTTGTATCGGCAAATCCGACAGCTATGATTGTTGATGTTTCTCCGGGCAATCCAGCGGGCAGTTGAAAAGATTTGAAGACATCAAACCAGCCCATTGCTCTTGCATAGGATGTAATCAGATAAATAATCACCAATCTTGGAATTATTCTTTTGAATACTCTGAAAGAGGCTTTCAGCGCATCTTTTATTTTCTGTTCTGAATTTCTGATGTCCTCTTCCGGTTTTTCCTCAATTTCACCTTCTACTTTTGATTTCAGAAAGAAATGCCCTGCAGTTGCAGCAACGAGGGTAACTGAGAGACTAATAAAAAATCTTGAACCAACATAGAGTAAACCTGCGGTCAAGCCGAGAATGGGTATCACAATAGGGGCGTAGTAAATAAACAGATGATTCAGAAAGCTGAAGAAGTTGCTCAGAATCGATGCCACTGCCGTCTCGTTATCACTTGTGATTCTCCTTTCCCTGAAACCGGCGAGCATTGCTGCTCCTGCGCTCGCACTCGCCATGTACGTGATGATCGATAAACCAGCTTCTTCCGGCAGTCTGCTGAATCTTATCAGGGGTCTGATGACGAAAGCAATCTTCTTAACCAGTCCAAATTCGACAAGGAGGTTCGCAGATGTAACAGCCAGAATGAGAACAGGGAGTATATTCTTTGATAAATAGAGCATTCTTGAAATCATAATCCGGGAAATTTCGTCCATTTATTTTATTTCAATGGTGTATTATATTATATTTTTCGTAACTTTAACTTTTAAAGTAGAGAACTTAGTATGGAGAATCTATTTTAAAAGCTCTGTTATTCTCAGTTCTTATGAGTTCTCTTCTCCTTCTCCAAACTCTTTTCTGAGATAACCAGAATAGCACATTTTTTAGAGGTAACAGCTTCAAATTTCCTTTCTGGCTGGCTTGCTGTATGAATACTTGATAGATGATTTCTGGTACAAAAGTCTACTATAGTTTAATTTTATGATTTATGATTTTGTTGGATATAGACGAAAATGATATAATCGCAAAGATTTATATTGATAACACTAAAACAAATGGATAAAATTAAGTCCCATTACATTATAGGCTAAATAGTAGAAGAGAAGGAGAAATGAATAGAGAAATTACGCAAAAATAATCTCAACATTAACTAAACAGTAAAGAGAATAACAGTCTTTGGCTCCTTTGCAGGGGAGAGGAAAGAAGAGAGAGTGACATCGATATCCTTGTCGAATTCTCCGATAGAAAAAGTCTACTTGAAATTTCTCACATGTTCGTCATCCAATTTATTCAAGCGTAATTCTTCTTTACCTTGGAATTCTGATTATCTTCCTCTCAATTCCTGCTTTCATCGTCTGGTTATTTGCTATTGCCTTCTACCACTACATCTCCCGCTTTGAAGAAAAAATCTTGCTGGAGGTATTCGGTAAAGAATACGAACAATACATGAAAGAAGGGCCCATGTTCATACCTCGATTATTTAAGTGAAATATGCTTGATTACTTGATTACAGTAATCTTTATTAAAAATTACATACTCTAAAGTATGATGCCTCAGAGTATGTTTGTAAATAGAAAGTTTGAACTGGATTTTCTCAAGCAAAGATATGAATCAAGCAGGGCTGAGCTGATCGTTGTTTATGGGAGACGTAGAGTTGGAAAAACAAGATTGCTTCAGGAGTTTGTTAAGGACAAAAAGCACCTTTATCTGATTGCAGACGTTTCGGAGAACATTCTGGATTCTTTTTCCAGAGTTGTCTCAAAACAATACCGTTTTGTAAAATTTGATAGCTGGGATGATTTCTTTGAATTTTTAAGCTCGATAGATGAAAGAATTATCGTTGTTTTGGATGAATTTCAGTACCTGTACAAGGTCGATAAAGCCTTTCCAACGATACTGCAGAGGTGGTGGGAGACGCTCAGACACTCCAAGATTATGCTGGTTCTGTGTGGTTCCATAATCTCAACAATCTATAAAATTTCTCTGGGCTATGGAAGTGCACTATATGGTAGAAAAACAGCTGAGATAGAAGTAAAACCACTAAAATTCAATGAGATAAAAGAGTTCTTTCCCGGTTATTCTGCAAGAGAACTTGTAGAAGTTTATGCAGTTCTTGGTGGAGTTCCAAGATATCTGGAAGAGTTTGAGAATGCTGATATCGCAAATATCAAGAACAAGATTTTGAACAGAACGAGCTTTCTTTACAACGAACCAATGAATCTGCTTTTTGAGGAATTTAAGGATTACTCTCGCTACTTTGCAATTCTTAATGCAATCGCAGAGGGGGCAACTAAATTTGGAGAAGTCTCAAATAAAAGTAGAGTTCCACAAAACAAGCTCTCAAAGTACTTGATGACTCTGGAAAGAATTGGAATCATCAGAAGGATTATTCCTGTAACAGAAAAGAAGTCCAGAAGAGCAATATATAAGATTTCAGATAACTTCTACAGATTCTGGTTCAAATATGTGTATCCGAATAAGAGTTTTCTTGAGATGGGAGAAGTTGATTACGTTATGGATATTATAAAGGATTCTTTCAATGCTTTTGTGGGAGAGGCTTTTGAAGACATTGCAGCAGAGTTTTTAAGTTCAGAGATAAAATGCCCTGTGGGTAAGTGGTGGTATAAAGACATTGAAATTGATCTGGTTGGATTGGGGGAAGATACATATTTTTTTGAAGTGAAGTGGAAGGATTTGAGTCACAGCGAGGCAATGAAGGTATTGAGAAGACTGGAAAAGAAAGCGGAAGAGGTTGGAGTTGGTGGAGAGAAAAAGTATGGGATAATTGCAAGAAGAGTCGAAGAGAAGGAAAAACTTGCGAGATTAGGTTATCTCACTTACGACTTGGATGGTATTATCCTTGAGGAATGTATCCGGACTTTTTAGCTCCTTCTCAAGCCATTTCCAGAATGGTGGTTTAACTTTTTCAAGGTAATATGGAATCCCGTCAGCAAAGCTGTAAATCTCTACAAGCTCCTCCCAGCTGTTTCTTTATAAATCTCGGGTGTCATGAATTTAACTTTCACTTTTTTCATATTTTTTTTCACAATTCTTATAGTTAAATAAACCGTAGTGAAAAGAGGAGGGCGTTCCCCTTCCGACCCCCCAACTCGGTTGTATTTTTGACGCCCCTCCCATCTTACACTTTTTAGATTTCAGAGCCTATTTGGTGACTTTTCCAGTATGACGAACTCTTGTATGAGGTTATCAGTTCTCAAGAGTGTTCGGATGCAGCATGGACTTCAGATAAATGGAAGTGTATGTTTTTTAACATGCTATATATACATGTTAAAAATTCTTTAAAAAATCCTCAAGTTACGAAAAGATTATATAACGTTATTTTTCAGACTTGGAAAAATTAAAGGTGATTGATTGTGGAAGAGGCAAAAAAAGTTCTGAAAGACAATAATATAAAGCAGGTGCTATGTGCATTCAGTGATGTTCGGGGCATACTGCAGATGTTTTCAATTCCTGCCAGAGAATTCATTGAGGGTAGTGTTTTCGAGAATGGAATCGGGTTCGATGGTTCTTCTGTTAGAGGCTTCAAAAGCATTGAAATGAGCGATATGGTCTGGATGCCAGACACATCAACCATTAAAATTATACCCTGGATTGAAGACCCCATTCAGAAAACAGCGATAATGTTTGGAGATTGCTATGAAGCATGGGGAGCAGAGATTGCAGACTGCGACCCAAGGGGTTTTGTTTCAAAAGGACTTGAGAAAAAACTTGCTGAAAAAGGAATGACTGCGGTATTCGGTCCTGAAATAGAGTTTTTCCTGTTCAACAGAATTGATCCCACAAGTCTAAAATGGGATTTATGGGTTTCGCCAAATGGCGGAGCTGGTGACTCGTGGGGACCCCCGAGAGTTATGCCCGAAAGTGATGAGGTGAACTCGGGGAAATATATTATCAGACCAAAAGAAGGATACTTCAGAGCACCCCCTGAAGATACAACAGTCGAGTACAGAAACGAACTTGTTCACTATCTGGAATTGCTCGAAGTAATGATCGAATACCACCATCACGAGGTTGCTACTGCCGGGCAAATAGAGCTTGATTTTAAGCCAAAAACACTAACAGACGTTGGAGATGCATTTTACCTTTACAAATTTGCTGCCAGAAACGTTGCTGAGTTTTACGATTTAATTGCTACTTTTATGCCAAAGCCGATTTATCTTGATAATGCAAGTGGAATGCATACACATCAGAGTCTCTGGGAAGGCACACCATTTGAGGGTAAAGCAGTTTTTGCTGACCCTGATGACGAATATATGATCAGTCAGACAGCCAGATACTACATCGGCGGTTTGCTTGAGCATGCAAAGGCACTGACTGCACTATGCTCACCGACTATTAATTCATTCAAGCGACTCGTTCCCGGATTCGAAGCCCCGATCAATATCTGCTGGAGTCCAAGAAACAGATCTGCGTTGGTAAGAGTTCCAATGTATCTTAAAAAACCGTCAGCAATAAGGGTTGAGTACAGGGGAGCTGACCCAAGCTGCAACCCTTACCTTGCATTTAGCGCTCAGCTTGCAGCTGGACTGGATGGAATCAAAAAGAAGATTGATCCAGGAGACCCGCTCCTTATAGATGTTTATGAACTCTCTCCAAAGGAGAAGAGAGAATATGGGGTGGGTGAGTTGCCAACAACTCTGAGAGATGCCATAGATAACCTAGCGAGTGATGAGGTATTACAGAATGCACTTGGAAGTCACATTTTCGATGCATTTATGAGCCTCAAGATTGATGAGTGGAATCAATACTGTCTGTATGTAACTCCATGGGAAATAATGAAGTATCTGGATATATAAGGAGGTGTTTAACTTGGGAGTCCATCGTATAACGAGCGAGTCTGCAAAGTATTATGCAACCAGGGAGAGAGTTATCGGCTCTGGAATCTCACTCCTCGGGCTTGCAAGCGAGAGAGCGGCTGAATTGAGCAAAGAAGAGCTTGAAGCTCTGGGCGATTTAGCTGCCAACTTACTTCCTCACTCGCCCGGGTATGCAGGTAAGCTTATACCAACCGTTGCAAGACTCTTCTGGACTCTTGCTGGTGTTGGAGAAAAGGAGTTCCAGTTCATGGAACTTGAAGAACTTGAGAGGGTTATTGAGGACTTAAGGAAGAAAATAGGGGCTGAATAGCCCGTTTTTATTTTTTCTGCGTAGAGTTTTTGGAACTCCATCTCGAGATGTGAACAAAACACAAATTCTTTTTAATTCCCCACCAAAAATTCAGAGATGAAGAAAAGAATGACGATTCGGGAAATTCTCAACATGCTGAAATGGCATCCCGATTATGACTTTAACAGAGTCTCTATTATCTATATAGACAGACCCAAAGGCCACTCCGAATTGAATGCTAAGGAGATTGAAGATATAGGATATAAATTTATTTACCTTAAAGATGATGAGGTCATACCAGTCCACAGAATTGTTGAGATAAAGTATAAAGATGAGATTTTCTGGAGGAAAAGAGATGAAAGAGACAGAGGAAGGAGTTGTGAGAAGCAGATTCGGTAAAAAAATGGATGAAACTGCATTGATGTTTTCATCTTCCTTAGATCATGATAAAAACATCTTCTATTATGTAATCCTTGTGGATATGGCACATATCCTGAATCTGATGAAGTCGTTATATGTATCAGAAGAAGAAGCAAAGGAACTGCTGAAGGCAATCATTGAGATAAGAAATGAAGGATTTGAGACTCTCGGTAATTACGAAGATGTCCATGAAGCAATTGAGGCAAAACTGATTGATAAGGTTGGAGATTCGGGTAGAAAAATTCAGACAGCAAAATCAAGAAACGACGAGATTGCCACATGTCTGAGATTGTTCGCCCGTGACAGACTTCTCCTTCTGATGGATTCGTTGCTGGAGCTAAGAAGAGTTCTCCTTCAGATTGCTATTGACAAAAAAGATGTGATTATGCCCGGATTCACACATCTGCAGCCAGCGCAACCCACAAAACTCTCTCACCACATAATAGCATACCATGACATGTTTTCAAGAGATTTTGAAAGAATGATGCAGGTTTTTCGAAGAATAAACCAGTCTCCTCTTGGTTCTGCAGCCTTCACGACCACAAGCTTTGAGATTGATAGAGAAAGAATTGCTGAATTCCTCGGATTTGATGGAATTGTGGATAACTCAGCAGATGCTGTATCATCGAGAGACTTCTCCATTGAAGCTGTTTTTGTAGGTACATCTATTTTGCTTACCCTGAGCAGAATTGCAGAAGAAATCATCCTCTGGACTTCTGAGTTCAACTTTATCGAACTACCTGATGAATTTGCTTCATCCTCTTCAATCATGCCCCAGAAAAAGAATCCTGATATTGCTGAATTAATCAGAGCGAAGTCAGGAAGAATTATCGGTAATCTTACTGCTATGATGTCAATGTATAAAGCTCTGCCACTCACTTACAACAGAGATTTTCAGGACATGAACTCACTGCTGTATGAGGCACTTGAAATATCCATCCTCAGCACTGGTTTGATGGCAAGAATGCTGGATAAAATCGACTTTAAAGAAGATATTATGGATCAAAAGGCTGGAAAGAAGTTCACAGTTGCAACTGAACTTGCTAACATGCTTGTGAGAAAAGCAAACATACCTTTCAGAAGCGCCCATGAAATCGTGGGGAGGATTGCCATGCAGGAAAATGCCAGCCCTTCAATAGATGACATAGACAGAGCTGCAATGGAGGTTGCCGGAAGAAAAGTTAGTGAGAGTATAAGCAAAGATGACCTCGAAAAAGCACTAAATCCTGCACATGTGGTGGAGGCAACATCTGGCACAGGTGGGACTTCCGAAGAGCAGATAAAAAGAATGCTGGATGAGAGAATATTACTCATCGAAGAAGATGAAGATAAATTGAGCGATATTGTGGAGACAGTCTCAAAAAAACTGGAGAAACTTTATTCGGAAGTTGCAGGGGTGATTGATTGATAGAAGGAAAGAGAGCAAGGGTTAGGGCAAAGGGGATGGAGTTTGAAGGTATTGTAATGCCTTCCTCAACAGGCAGATTTGTCCTCAAGCTTGACAATGGATACAATATCGGGTTAGAAGACTATGAAGTAATTGAGATTTTTGATGTGGAGAAGACTGAAATCCCTGTTCCACCTCACGAAATGCGAGAGGATTTACCTGCTGTGAAAATCATCTCAACAGGCGGAACAATAGCAAGCAAGGTTGATTACAGAACTGGGGCTGTAACAAGTCAATTCTCTGCAGAAGAGATTGCAGGAGATGTGCCTGAGCTTCTCGACATCTGCAACATCGACGCTGAACTTCTTTACAACATACTGAGCGAGAATATGACCCCGGATAAGTGGATCGAGCTTGCTGGAGAGGTTTACAAAGCCCTGAAAAAAGGATTTGAAGGTGTCATAGTCACTCATGGAACGGACACATTAGCTTATTCTGCTTCAGCCCTTGCATTCATGCTCTCAACTCCGTCTCCAGTGATATTCGTGGGCTCTCAGAGAAGTAGTGACAGGCCTTCGAGTGATGCTGCCATGAACCTTATCTGCGCAGCAAGGACTGCCACATCAGACCTTGGAGAGGTTGTTATCGTGATGCACGGCTCTACAAGTGATAACTTCTGTTATATCCATAGAAGTGTTAAAACACGGAAGAACCACACCTCTGCAAGAGACGCCTTCAAATCCGTGAACCAGCAACCTCTGGGTATTGTTGATTCAGAAGTAAGATGGATATCTGATAGAGTCAGACGGAATGAAAGAGAGCTTGTCCTGAATAATAAAATGGAGGAAAAGGTTGTTCTGATTAAGTTCTTCCCGGGGCTGAAACCTGATGTTGTTGACTACTACTATGGTGAAGGTTACAGGGGATTTGTGCTTGAGGGGACAGGTTTGGGACACACCTCCTCAAACTGGGCAGATACCATAAAGAAAATATCGGATGACTCTGTTATAGTCATGACTTCCCAGTGTCTATGGGGAAGGGTTTGCGATAGAGTTTATGACACAGGCAGGGATTTACTCAAAGCTGGAGTTATAGAAGGAGAAGATATGCTGCCAGAGGTGGCTTTAGTAAAGCTAATGTGGTTACTCGGTAACTATGACATACAGGAGGCAAAAACATTAATATGCAGAGATCTCGTCGGAGAAATCAATCCAACAACGAGATACCTGAACTATGATTAATCAGTGTATTTTTGCATAGAAAAAATTAAATGATAGGGTGTTCAAAAATGGATGACCCCGAGCTTGATAAAATCAGAAGAAAAAAATTAAAAAATATGCTTGAGAAGATGAGTAAAGGAGGTAATAAAGTGTCTGAACCTGTTAAAGTTAATGAAAGCAATTTCATGCAGGTAATGCAGGAGAATGAGAATGTAGTGGTCGATTTCTGGGCTGAATGGTGCGGGCCTTGCAGACTCGTGGGCCCAGTCCTTGAAGAGCTTGCAAAAGAATACTCAGGAAAAGTACTGTTTGCCAAGCTCAATACGGACGAAAATCAGGCTCTTGCAGCCAGTTTTGGAATTTCAGCAATCCCTACTCTTATATTCTTCAAAAAAGGTAAGCCCGTTGACCAGATTGTCGGGGCGTTTCCAAAGAGCGAAATGAAAAGATGGGTTGATAGAAACCTGAATATGTAATCTCAGCTAAATTTATCTATTTTTTGGAGAATTCTATCAAGTATCTCCTCGTCAGTCAAAACGCCCTGAGGTGGATTCAGTACCTTCGTCAGTCTCAAAGGCACGCAGTCCATTCGATAAGCACTACCTCCCGTCTCCACTCCAGCAACCGTTGAAGGTATGAAAACTCTTGCTATCCTTGAAGTGAGACTCTCAAACGGATCTATAACAACAACTGGTATCGTGGCAAGGTATCTGATTGATGATCTGGGAAAGTGGGCAACCGGGTCAGAAGCGATTATGAGGGCTGCATCCACCTCCTCGTTCTGCAGAACAGAATTTGAATCCGTCTCTCCGGGGTTATACCATGGATATCCTTTGGAGAAGTCAACAGCATAGGGATAGCCTGTCTGCCACGAACAAACTTCGTTAAAGCCCGTGACATTGTAATGACCTCTCATGGGTATAATACTGAACTTTGTGAATCTGTTTAAATCCCGTACGAGGCTTATAGCTTCAATGATATTTCTGTGCTTTCCGTAACTCATTGTCAACCCCATACCAAAGAAAACCACTCCAAATTGACACGATTTCATCATCTCTACAATCCCTTTAAGGTCTTCTTTGCTTACTCCTCCAACCTCCTCCTTTTCCACATCACCCTTATTGAGAATGGTTCGGAGAGCGTTTAAAACTTCATAATCTCTATTTGGAGGAATCTTCACAAATTTATCTGCAAGTTTGGCAGTCTCGGTCTCCCTGATATCCATAACTATGAGTTTTCTATCAATTTTCCCTCTTTCTCTGAATCTGCCCCTCGAAAAGTGGGTGTATCTTGAAAAATGACGGGGATGAGCATGCATTGCATTTGATCCCCAGTAAATCACAAGGTCTGCTCTGTTCTTCACCTCACCGAGAGTCACGGATGGATAACCGACCTCCTGAACTGCAATGATAGTGGGACCATGGCAGACTGAAGAAGTGCAGTCCACAATTCCTCCAAGCCGTTCTGCAAGCTCAATACCCTTGGAGTGTGCCTCGCAATTTGTTGAAGAAAAACCATAGATCAATGGTTTTCTGGAATTTGAGAGGATTTTTGCAGCCTCCTCAATCGCCTTATCAACTTTAACGTATTTAATATCTCCATTTCTTATAAAGGGCTTTGGAGTTTCCCTACCAGAAGTACTCATGAATTTATTCACACCGAGTGTGCAGGCTTCCTCAATACTAACAATCTGATTATTCTCAACTGTTATATTTATGTCGTCGCACAGTGCTCCACAGAAAGGACACGCAACAGCTTCAATCTTCATAAAAATAACCCCCTGAAAAGTTCTTCAGCAGTGGGAACCTTTTCATTGGTTTTTTCAATTTTAACCTTTAAACCTTTAAAGTCAGGCATACCTGTTGAATCAGTACCTTCAGGAATTACAGCATTTGCCCAGGGACCAAGAGGAATGAAAGCTATTCCTCTGTCCAGACTGGAAGATTTAGCATAAACAACAACCTCTTCTCCATCAGATATGATTTTGACTGGATCACCATCTTTTAACCCAAGCTCAGCCATATCTTCTCTGTTCAGCTCACATATTGCCGCCTGTTCCGAGTATTCTCCCGATAGTTTCTTCTCAATCGTTTCGCCCTGACCTACCGTTCTTCCTGTAATGAGAACTACTTCTACCATCTGAATCCAAACTTGCATTTTTGTTTATAATATCTTCTGTGTGCACCCACTAAGATTATATTATTTAGGGTGCTTACAAAATTACCAACAAAATACCAATTCTAACATCTCAATACTCTAAATAACAAACCCATATAACTCCCTACAAAAAGATACATAGC
>MTMJ01000116.1 GCA_002010045.1 Archaeoglobus sp. JdFR-22
TGCAGTTAACCACTTAACAACTTCTTTTTCAGGTTTTCGTCCCATGTAGCCATTTTGTAGTTATTGGTTAAAAATGTTTTGTCTAATACTCTAATTGAGCAGACTGGAAAGACTTAGAGGCATTAGCTAAAGCACCCAAGAAACTCCGGTCGAACTTAATCTTCCAGAGCTTTCCGCAGGTGCCATTTTACCTCAGCCTCAAACACCCCTCCAGTCTGCAATGATACTATGTTTTACAATATACTTAAGGCTTGTGGTCTCTAAATTTTTCCTCTGAACTTCTCCGAATCTTCTCGTAAATACTGTTTCCACGGGCATCTATACCCACGGTACATGGCAGATTCTCGACCTCAAGAACCCAGACCGCTTCTGCCATTCCGAGGTCTTCCCAGTGAACAGTTTTTACATTCTTTATGGATTCTGCAATGAGTGCCCCTGCCCCACCTGTGACGGCGAGATAGACACCCTTTCCTCTCAGTGAATCAACCACCGCTTTATTCATTCCGCCCTTACCTATAATAACAATACTCTCAACGTTCTTTAGAATTTCAGGTGTTGATTCATTCATTCTTGCTGATGTCGTGGGTCCAGCAGATAAAACACTCCATCCATTGGATTTTCTTATTAAAGGACCGCAATGGTAGACAATTCCATGATTGAACTCAAAAGGGAGCTGCATACCTTTCTCCAGATACTCAATCACTCGCTTATGTGCCCTGTCTCTTGCAGTATAAACTTCCCCTGAAACATTAACGACATCTCCAATCCTCAATCTGATAATTTCTTCTATCTGGACGGGGGCCTTTATCTTCTCCATGATCTCACCTCAGGACTGCTGTTGCCCTTCTATTTGCCCAGCACTGTATATTAACTGCTAAGGGGAGGGAGGCTGTATGACAATGAGCAATCTCGACAAGAACGGCAAGAGCTGTTGTTTTCCCACCAAGTCCCATGGGACCAATATTCAAACTGTTAATCCTTTCAAGAATTTTCCGCTCAAATTCATTCATTCCATTCACATTCCTCAGCAATGCTTTTTTGGCAAGTTTTGCTGCTCCATCGAAAGTGCTGCCAATTCCAACTCCGACAAAAACAGGAGGACATGGCTTTCCTCCGGCATTTTCCACCGCTTCAGTAATAATTCCCGGAATTTTTGATACCTCTTCTGGAAGAAGCATTTTCAGAATTGATACGTTTTCACTTCCTGCGCCCTTTGGAATCACTGTTAGCTTCAGAGAATCACCCTCCACGATTTCAAAATCAATCACAGGCATGTGAATTCCGGTATTATCTCCCGAATTTTCTCTTGTGAGTGGATGTACTGTGCTGGGTCTCAGAGGAATCTCTTCTGTTGCAATTTTAACGCCCTCTTTTATGGCATTACTTAAATCAAAAGAGAGGTTAACTTTTCTACCAATTTCCACGAAAAAAACGGGCAAGCCAGTATCCTGACACATCGGGACATTTTTTCTTTCTGCAATCTCTAAGTTTTTGAGGATGTTTTTGAGATTTATACGGGCTATTTCATTATCTTCATTCTCGTAAGCAGTTCTTATTGCTGAAATCACATCCTCGTCAAGTTTTGTCTCTGCCTTTCTCAACAATTCCACAGTGGTGCTCACAACTTTTCCGTAGCTGACCATTACTCCACCATCGTTGTGTTTCACTTTCACAGACGACGCTAACTTTTATTAAATTTGCTGAGAAAATTGTGATACTGGTGGAAAAATGATAAAAAAAGCAGTCATACCAGCAGCAGGATATGGAACGAGGATGCTACCCATAACGAAGGCGCAGCCAAAAGAGATGATGCCGGTTGTCCACAAACCGGTTATCCAGTATGTTGTTGAGGAAGCGTACAATTCCGGAATAAAAGAAATTTTGATAATCACCGGTAAGCACAAAAGGGCGGTCGAAGACCATTTTGACAGGAGTGATGCTCCGAAAAAGGACAGATTCACGGAAGAGCTTGACAGAATACTGGATGATATTTCGATTTTCTTCATACGCCAGAAAGAACAGAGGGGTCTTGGAGATGCCGTGAGGTATGCAGAGGCATTCGTTGACGATTCACCCTTTGTACTTATGCTTGGCGACAATATCACAACCCCCTCATGCACTGAACAATTGATAAATACCTTTAAAAAATACAAATCGGACATTATCGCTCTTGAGATTTTGCCTGAACACAGGATACCATTTCATGGAATAATCAAGGGCAATGAGGTGGAGAAGGATATCTACAGAATTGAGGATTTGATTGAGAAACCTGAACCTGAGCAAGCCCCTTCAAATATTGGAACTCTCGGAAGATACATTCTGCTACCAGAACTCTTTGATTACCTTGAAAACCTTAAACCGGGATATGGTGGAGAAATCCAGCTGACTGATGCGCTGAGGAAGATGGTAAAGGATAAGGAAATTTTTGGTAAGGTATATAGAGGAAAAAGATATGACATCGGTGATAAACTCGAATGGTTGAAAGCCAATATTGAGCTCGTACTTGAAGATGCTGATTTCAGGGATTTTACTGACTGGTTAAAGATAAAAATGTGTGATTTGTTATTGAGGTAGGTGTCCTTCATGAGAAAAGAAAATGTCTCAGAAATAGAGAAAATTTTGAAAGAGAATAAAGCTCAATTTTTCCTTCAGTATGCTAACAGCAACGATGCCAATTTTTATTATGCGACAGATTTTCAGATATGTGATGCTGTTCTCTATGCTATCAGCCTGAATGAAGATATGCTTGTTGTTCCAGAGATGGAGAGAAACAGAGCAACACGTGAAAGTAATGTTGATAGAGTTTATTCTCTGAACGACCTTAATTTTACAGAGAACCTGAAAGAAACAGGGAATGTACAGTCTGCCCTTGCAAAAACATATCTCGAGTTTTTGAAAAATTTTGGGACGAAAAAAGTTCTGATTCCCCCGGATTTTCCCTCCTTTCTGTCTTTTTATTTTAAAAATAATAGCAGAATTGATGTTGAGATAATCGATAATCCTTTTGCCAAAATGAGGGCGGTAAAGACTGAGGATGAGATAGAATTTATAAGAGAGACAGGTAAGGCAGTGGTTGATGGATTTAATTATCTTCTCAAGGTTTTAAAGAGGGGTGAGAGAGATTGCAATAAACTGAGAGATAAACTCGAATTATACTTCTTCTCAAAGGGATATCTCTGCAGGAATACAATCATAGCATCAGGAGAAAGGACATCTGACCCGCATTTCACCGGTGATGGCAGGGTTGAAAAGCACCTCATAGCCGATATTTTTCCTAAAAGTAAAAATACAGGTTACTATTCAGATTTTACAAGGACTGTAATTCTGGAGAAAGACGGAGAGATTGAGGATATGCTTGATGCCGTGATAGATGCCAAGAACAGAGGAATATCCCTCATAAAAGATGGTGTAAAAGCAAGCAACATCCACAATGCTGTGTGTGATATTCTGGAGGAGAGAGGCTATCATACTTTAAGAAAGAAGCACAGAGAGGGATTCATCCACTCAACCGGACACGGTGTGGGACTTGAAGTTCATGAGAAACCAAGCATTTATAATTCAGATGAGAAACTGAAAAGTGGAATGGTTGTTACAGTTGAGCCCGGATTATACTACCGCAAGTGGGGTGGAGTGAGAGTCGAGGATACAGTCCTCGTTAAAAAGAATGGTTGCGAAATCCTTACAAAATTCAAGAACAGAGTTGATTTAGATGAGTGAAGCAATTGAAAAAACAATTAGGGCAGGAGAGATTCTTGCCACAGTCAGAGTGGAGGTTGTAAGCAGAGTAAAACCGAAAATAAGATTGCTTGAAATTGCAGAATTTGTGGAAAACAGAATAGTTGAACTCGGGGCAGAACCTGCTTTCCCGTGCAACATCTCCATAAACAGCGATGCAGCGCATTTTACACCAAAAAAAGATGATAACAGGGTATTTAACGAAGGGGATGTGGTGAAGATAGACATTGGTGCACATATCGACGGATATATTGCCGATACAGCTCTTACTGTGGATTTGGGGGAGCATGAAGACCTTATTAAAGCAAGTGAGGATGCTTTGAGAAATGCAATTGATAACATACATGCGGGTGTGGATACAGCATTTCTCGGTGGTGTGATAGAATCCACGATACGTGAATACGGTTTTAAACCTATCATTAATCTCACAGGGCATGGCTTGATGCCTTATCTCCCCCATACACCTCCTACAATCTACAATTTTAAAACAGACAGGGGTACAGAGCTTGAAGAGGGAGCAATCATTGCTATCGAACCTTTTGCAACTGATGGTGCAGGAAAAGTGGTTGAAAGGGGCGAGACGGAAATCTACTCACTAATTAACCCGAAGCCTGTTAGAATGAAGATGGCAAGGGATATTCTGAAGGAAGTGGAGAAGTACAAAACACTTCCATTTGCCCGAAGATGGCTAACGAAAGCACCGACCATAATCCTCTCCAAGCTTGTCAGAGAAGGGTTGTTTAGAGAATACCCGGTATTAACAGAAGTGGGGAAAGGTCTGGTTTCTCAGGCAGAACATACGGTAATTGTTGAGGAAGATGGAGCAAGGATCGTAACAGGAAAGTGATTGGACAGGAAGATTAAGTCACCACTCGCAGTAATCTACGAGTTCTCCGGCAGAATTGTATAGATATACTGCATCCTCTTCATTGTCCCAGATCTGTCTGTGGGATTTCAGGTAGAAATTCGTTTCAGTGTTAACGCCAATACCGGTATGTATTGACAGCATTTCTCCGGGGTTCAGATAGATATCAGGTAACACGAAGGAATTGCCTCCACTGTCTGAGATAGTCCAGTTTGAGAGACTGACCACTGCATCTCCATAGTTTTTAATCTCTACATATTCGTCAATCAGATTTGAATCATCGTTCCCTTCAGCATCATAGTGAATCCTCAAAAAGCCCACCGTAAGCTCTGCCGTTATTGAGTAGTCTTCAAGAACGGAACAGCTCCAGATTCCTTTTAACTCCTCTTTTGCACTGTCCTGAGTCTGAAGATAACTCTGTTTCTTTGAGTAATCCTGAGGTGTAACTATAGCATAACCCGCTTCAATGAGATATCTGTTAACCTCCACATCGTCCTTATAGACGTATGCCAGTAAATTCCCACCTTCTTCCTGTGATACCATAGAATCCAGTTCGATAATGCATGTTTTTCCATTGAGCAGATTGGTTGTATATTTTTTAGCTGAGTCGCCATATTCTGCGAGACATTCAAGATCAACAATATCGTCGAAGAAATGAAGGTTGTTTGCTGAAGGCAAAGTTTCTGGAACTTCAATTCCGAGCAATTTTATTCTTTTTGTTAAACCATCGGGCAATTTCACTTCGAGAATATCGCCGTTAATAACATCCAGAACTAAAACATCGTATCTAACTCCCGCCTCAAGGTGGGTCTCGTTATTGGTTGTCGTTGAAGTTAGCACAAATGACGTTGTCTTCTTCTTGGGAGGCCACGTACCTGATTCCTCTGTTTCAGGCTTCTCAATCTGCGTCTCTTTTATATATGTAATTTCATCGGGAGTTTGAGTTTCTTCATGGGTTTCAGAAATTGAGGGTTCTGGAGTTATAATTCTGGCTTCATCTGGAGTCTCAGTAGTCTGTTCTATTTCGTTAGCGGGAGTGTCAGTAGGAACATCAGGCGTCTCTGATTTCTTTAGTTCGTTATAGTATCCAGATTCCTGAATACATCCGGAAAAGAGTATTATGAGCAGTACTACATATAGAGTCTTCATTTTCGTCATTTTATCTTTCTCATCTGTGTTGAGGGGACTTTTTAGCCACCTCTGTATTCAGGTGACCCCGAATTTTAATTTATTTGCGACCTACAAATATGTTTCGTTTTTTGTGAGGCAGCTATTTTATATTTTTAAAAGTCTATAAGTAAAAATTTTTGTTTTATACTCACTTTAACAAGATTCCTTTGAAACTAAAATTTTAACTTTTTAATTCCTGACAGAAGCACAACTGCCGTGAGTTTGTTTGTTTTGATGGGGTAATCGCCATACCTTATCTCCATAAAAGGGTTAACCTTCTGAAGTTCGCCAATGCATGAAAACATACCATCCATTGTAATTTCCTCTGGATCTCCAGAGAAAACTATTAAAGCGCTACTTGCGCTCTCAATATCAATATTGCTGCTGACATTACTGTTTATTGCCTCTTCGCACATCTCCATCATTCTACGTGCCTTTAGCCCCTTGATTTCGTAATTATTTCTGTTAATGTACTTTCTGATGGGCCAGAGTGGTAGTTTCCTTTCTGAAACCCCTATAACAGATATTCCTTCTTTTTTCATTGAATTGATAACATCTGAAGTATCAACAACCACTTCACCTGTTGTTCTCTTCCTTATGTCAATCTCCCCTACCATTGAAATAGTGTTGAGTGAGTCAAGTATCAGGGGATCCGTGTTCTCCCCCTCCTCGAAGATAATAAGTACATCGCATGCCTTTCTCAGTTCCATTATTCTCTCCTTCAAGACAAAAAGATTAGCCCTGTCCAGATTTGGTAAAATTCCGAGTGAAATTACAGGCTCTTCACTTATTTTCATGAGTTTCCGGCAGAGCTCAACAGACATCGCATGCCCAAATTCCTCGTCAAGAGATGTTAATACAAGAAAACCCTCATATATTTCGTGATATGAAAGAATCGAGTTTATAATGCTCATAACGTCTTTATCGTGCAAAGACTTACCCCACACGTGAAATCTTTTGGCAGCTGGAATGGTTTTTAACGTCCTGAGCAAATCCACTTCATTGGACACAGCAAAACACTTGAAAAGTGGAACTCTATTTACTCTTATCCCTTTTTTTGCAATTAGGTCAGCAAGAACTGCTCCTCTGTTGCCAGTGCCGATTGTAATCAGCCTCATTTCATCTCTCTATCTTTCTATATAATTTCTCAGAGTTTTTCTCTATTCTACGGTATATATCATCAAGAATCCTGCTTGATGCCCCCCACACAATGTGCCCTCTAAATTCAAATGTGATTCCATCTTTCCCGGGTTTACGTGTTGAAAAAATTTTCCTGAGTTCTTCGATGAGTATCTCCCTTACTTCATAACCGGGAACGAACACATTCTCATCAGATACCCTGAGCAGCCCAACAACAGGATAGATAAATATACCGTGTTCTTTGACAATTTCAGGCTTCAGAAAACCCAGTATTCTGACAAATTTATCGTCAAGACCAAGTTCTTCTTCAAACTCTCTCAAGGCAGTTTCTTCAGGAGTTTCATTACCTTCCCGAAGTCCTCCCGGGAAAGCAACTTCCCCTGCGTTCCTCTTTAAATCCATTGACCTCTGAATCATCAGCAACTTTGTAACAGATTCACTTGGTTTTATGATTGGCACAAGTACCGCTGCACTATTTCCATGTTCGAAATCAAGTTCTTTATCCAGAATATCTCTAATAATGTTGATTTTCACTGCAAAATACCATATTTTTTAATTTTTATAAGTTTTGTGCTAACTGGATGGGGATGGGTGTAAAACATAGTGCGGCAATTATAAAGGCAATTATGCCGATAATAACTCTTTTTCTATCAAGTGGAGTTAAATCATCTACTGGCTCGGGATGTTGCTGCATCGAGAAAAACAGAGTTATCAACCCCCAGAAAACCCATATCGGGCTGTAAACTTTGTAGAAATATTCGAGAATTCCACCCAGAGCTATGAGTAAAAATGGAACTGTCCTTGACGCAATTTCAGCCTTACTGCCAATCATTGCCCTGAGAACGTGCCCCCCATCGAGCTGTCCCACCGGACTCATATTGAGGAATGTGACAAGCATTCCGACCCACCCGGCAATCGCAATCGGGTGTATGAAGTCCCCCCTGAAATTGGTGAGGTAGGCTATCAGCTCAAATAAAGGAGGAGTTCCGAGTTCGAGTATTTCTCCCGTGGTACTCGGGGTGAATGGTAGACTAAGACCGATGGCAACCACTATTATTGAGGCAATAACTCCAACAATGGGCCCAGAGACGCCTACATCGAAAAGTGCTCTCCTGTCGGGAATAGCCCCTCTATGTTTTATGAAAGCACCGAGGGTGCCGATGAGAGATGGAAAAGGAATGAAGTAGGGCAGTGAAGTATGCATGTTTCTTCTCTTTGCCATCAGATAGTGCCCCATTTCATGGCTTCCAAGAACGAACATTATAGAGAATGAGAAAAGCAATCCTCCAACGATGTTTATCTCACCGTAGAAGTTGATGCCCATGATTGTTGTGGAGAGGAACGTCAGAAAAAGAAGTAAAATATTGATCCAGATTCTTTCGCCTTTTTTCCTCTTTTTGATTTCAAGAACCAGTTCTCCATAGTATTTCTTCAACTCAACATCATGTTCAGCTGTGAGTGATAGCAGATAATGTCTCAAACCATCGTAATTCTCCTTTCGGGGCTGGAGAAAGAGTCTGATTCCTCCTTCTATCTCTTCAGTATCATACACAATGAAATATTCTTCAATTTTCTCCTGATCTATTATATGACTCATAAATCTTCAATAAATTACGTACTCGCCCCTGATTTTGATGAAATCACCATCTCTGAATACCCCGAATGGATTTTTCTCCAGTTTGTCTATGAGAGGGATTGAAGAAATTATGGCACCAACAGCAACAACAGCTTCACTTTCAACGTTGATTATGCCTGCAGGCGAGACACCATTTTTTTTCATACTCAGCAATGAATAACTTCCCACAGTAGAACCTCTGCCATAAGGAAATATAAATATTTTTCCTGAAATACTTTTACCCGATATATCACTGTCCTCAGCAACAACTATTCCAGTTTCAACGTCGACATCACCCAGAAACGAGAAGTTTTTATGGCTGATAATGACCTCGCCTTCTGCTTCTCCTCTGGATATTGCCCTTCCCTTAATTTTTCTCATTGCAACTCATCCTGATGCATTCCTCAAGATTTCCAAATTTAACTCTCACTTTCCTCAGCTTTGGCAGGTAAGTCAAAGCTTTTCCGGAATTTACCATCACACATTCGTATCTCTCAGTTGCAGGAGAAACAACCATGCACGTGTCACTGAAAACTTTTACACCATAATTTTCAATTCTCTCAACAACCTTTCTGTTTTTTTCGGAGATTTCCTTTGAGGTGAAAAGCCACGTATCCTTTCTTACATTTCTGTCAATCTTCATCAGAGTTTTGAGAATCGCCTTCAATTCGTTTTCAGAGAGATGGGGACATCCAAGAGCTATTAAATCCGGCTCGCAATCAAATTCGTCAATATCACCATCAATCTCAATCTTCTCGTCGGGAATCTTGAAGTCTTTCCATTCTGGGGTCTGTCCCTCAACGTGGAATATAGCCGCATTTCCAGTTGCAGCCATTGATGCTCCAAGAAGTTTTAGCTCGTCATCAGAGAACATTCTCCTTGCCCTTAGCAATGGTATCTCATTCTTCAGCATACTGCCAATTTTAAAACCAGCCATAGCAGGGTCAACATCAGCATCAAGTATAACAAGCACATCTGGCGCTCTATTCTCCTTGATGTGCATGCCATATTCAGCAGTTTTACCGACTATTCCTGAAGCAATAGCACTTATCCCGCTCTCTCTGTTTGTTCTTGCACCCACAATAGAGTTTGCATAAATTATAGCACTGCTTTCTGCCCATGCAAGATGCTCTCCAGATGCAATATCATCGAGATAATAGGGTGTGCACGTCAGAATCGGCTCCGCACCAATTCCTTCAAGAGCCCTGATGATTCTCAACTGCTTTTTACAGAAACCCTCTGCAATTCCCATTTCTTTCCATCTCTGTAAATCCATCCCAGCTGGATTCACAGTCGTTTTTATCCTTACTTTCGCATTGAGACTCTCAAGCCATTCAAGCCCGGCATCTCCAATGTTCTGATATGAAATCCCTGAAATGTGGGCTGATTTTACTTTTATCAGCTTTTCTGCCCCATATATTTCTCCAAGTGCAATAAGAATCTCCATACATTTTGCAACAGTCGGGTTACCAGAATCGAGCAACTTTTCCTCTTCCTGTTTCAGATACATTTTCTTCCCATTCAGATTACTCTTTCAAAATTAAATTCTCTGCTCAAATCCTTCGTTGCATCAATACCCCACTTTGTGGTCATTCCATCGTCTGAAGATGGGTCTAAGGTACTTCCTCTCACGCTCTTTATCATCACGAGGTCTCTGTCAGCCTGAAATCTTGTGGCAATCGCATACTCAACATCTTCACTGCTGTAAATATCGATGTCGTCATCCACTACTGTCACGTGTTTAAGACTCTGGTGCCCGGCAAAAGCTGCCATAATCACATTTTTTCCCTCTCCTTCCTTATTCTTCTTTATCTGCACAACAGCATGGAAGTAATGCTTTCCTCCCTTAGTCATGACAACATTTTTCACATCACTGACTTTCTTCACACTTCGATAAATTTCTGATTCATATGGAACACCCATCAGAATCTGGTGGTCTCCTCCAGCAGGAGTGATTGAATAGTATATGGGGTCTTCTTTCATATACATCCCATCAACCTCAATCACGGGTTGCTCCCTGACTGTATCATACGTGCCTGTTATGTCAACAAAGGGACCCTCTTTAACGAGTTCTGAAGTGATTCTCCCGACCAGCACAATTTCTGAGTCGGGAATAAGCATACCGTTGATGCTGCTTAAATCAAGTCCGTTCATCAGTGAAGCAGCGTAACCGAACTCTTTACCCTCGGGCACTCTTGTCGAAGCTGCGAACAGAAACATAGGATGCAACCCTATAGCAATTGCTATCTGCAGGTCTTCTCCGCTATCGACAGCATTTTTCCATAGAAGATAAGTATGTCTTGGGGCAACAAGTCTTGCAACAAGCCTTCTATCGTCGAGAACCATGAGTCTGTGTATGCAGGCGTTGTATGATTCAGGGTTATCAGCATCGGCATCCGGCTTTCTTGCAATCACAACTCCAGCCGTGATGTATTTCCCACCGTCTTTATCAAAATATCTCAGAACTGGTATTTCGCTCAAATCTGGAGGATATTTCTTCAACTTCCACTCTGATACCGTTATTTCACCATTATATGGCAAATTTCCAAGCTCTTCAGCGAGTTTTTCTTTCTCAATTCCGAGATAACCACAAAGAATTTCTCTTGTTGCAATAAAATTCATCGCAACCTTTTTTCCCTCAACATTGAGCAGGAGAGGTGTATACTCATATCCACTCTTTCTTACGAGGTCCACAACTTCATCGTGTTTCAATTCATTATTGATTTCAACTCTATCTACTGAGGAGATTGCATCTCTGAGATTCATAGCAGAAAATTTACCTTCATCTATTTATTTGTACTGTGATTTAATATTTTCGAAATGTATAGCGAAATTTAATGGCTCGTACATTGGTCCAAGACACAGAAATATCTGCCGATGAGCATAGCTTCTGCATTTCTTGGAATAAAAACGAAAACCCAAAATTTTTAACTCTCGAAGATTTAGAAGAAGCTATGATTAAAACGGGAATCATCGGTGCAAGTGGTTATACCGGTTCGGAGTTGCTGAGAATCCTTTATAACCATCCCGAAGTAGAGATAGTTGCAGCAACTTCCAGAAAATGGGAAGGAAAAGAAATATCTGCTCTTCATCCTTTCCTGAAGGGATTTTATAACTTAAAATTCTCAAATCCGGAGTTGAAGAACCTCGAAAGCTGTGATGTGGTCTTCACTGCTGTTCCACACGGATATGCAATGAAATACGTTCCGGAGTTACTTGAGTCAGGCATAAAGGTTGTTGATATTTCAGCAGACTACAGACTTGATAAGGAGACCTATGAGAGGGTTTATGGAGAACATGAGGCATTTATTGAGGCAGTTTATGGTCTTCCCGAACTCCATAGAGAAGAAATCAAAAAAGCCAGTCTGATTGCAAATCCCGGGTGCTACCCTACAGGTGCAGTACTTGCAGCATCACCTCTTGCATCAAAAGGTGTGATTGAAAAGGTGGTCTTTGACTCTAAAAGTGGTATAAGTGGAGCAGGCATAGACCCGAAAGAAATGACACACTACCCCAACCTCCACGAATCAATAATTCCATACAAAATCACAAATCACAGGCATTACCATGAGATGATTCAGGAACTGGGAAATTTGCAAAAAGATATTGAGGTTTCATTCACTCCTCAGGTTTTTCCCGGCTCGAGAGGAATTCTTACCAATGCCCATATTTTTCTAAAAGAAGATGTGAATGCCATAAAAATTTATGAAGAGTTTTACAGAGACTGCTATTTTGTCAGGATTCAGGACGAAGTGCGATTAAGCTGGGTAAGAGGCAGTAATTTCTGTGATATTGCATTATTCCCGGGAGAAGACAGGGTTGTTGTGGTATCGGCAATTGATAATCTTGTAAAAGGTGCGAGTGGACAGGCAGTTCAGAACATGAACCTGATGTTTGGTTTTGAAGAAAAAGAAGGTCTGGATTATCCACCGCTTTTCCCATAATTCGATTTTTTTACTCTATATATGCAACCACATCGTCAGTATTAACGTTATCTCCCTCTTTTACAGTTAGTTGAGTGATCGTTCCAGTTAAAGGTGCGTCTATCGGGTTCTCCATCTTCATAGCTTCGAGAATAAGTATTGTCTCGCCTGATTGGACATTCTCCCCAGCCTCCTTTAATATTCTTGTAACAACACCGCTCATCGGAACCTTTACTGGAGATCCCTGACCCTTACTGATTTTTTCAGCCTTCTTCACCACCTTTGCAGGCTCTGAGGAAATTACCATCAAAATAGAGCCTGATTCTACCTTATCGCCTTCTGATACATTAATCTTAGCCACAGTTCCTGTGAATGGTGATGTGATTTCGTTCTCCATCTTCATAGCTTCGAGAACGAGAAGTGGTTGTCCTTTTTCTACATTTTCGCCCTCTTCAACAACTAATCTCATTACCGTTCCTGACATGTCTGATTTAACCTCGGTTCCGACGACCTCCTCCACCACTTTTTCTGGAGCGGTACTCTTCAGACTTTCAACTTTCAACTTTACTTTTTTACTTCCAATTGTAATCTCAAAGAGGGTTTCTCCTACCTCAGTAACTTCTACGTCAAATACTCTTTCCCCGACCTTAACACTGTATCTCATGAAACCACCTAAAGTTTAGACAGAGCTTTCCAGTAACTGATGCCTCTCTTTATCTCAATCGGTCTTTCTTTACTTTCCTGAATGTATTTGTGAATGGCTGTTAAAGCGGCTACAAATTCTTCCTCTGACAACATTCTACCACCTAAACTGGCGGATTGCCATGCTTTTTGGGCGGAAGTTTCTCCCTCTTCGTCTCCATAATCCTTAAAGCCCCTATTATCTTGCTTCTTGTAAATCGTGGGTCGATAACATCATCGATGTGTCCCTTTGAGGCTGCATCCAGTGGACTCATTTTTTCTCTGATTTCCTCAACGAGTTTTCTTCTTCTTTCAGCCGGATTTTCTGCCTTGCTGATTTCTTCGCCGTATTCAAGTTCAACATATGTTTCAGGGTCAATCAGGGCTATCTCAGCTGATGGGTATGCATAAACTATGTCTGCACCAACAAACTTGCTGCCGAGAGCAGCGTACGAACTTCCGTAAGCCTTTCGTACAATGACTGTTATAAGGGGGACTGTTGCCTCGCTATATGAATAAAAAAGCTTTGCACAGTGCCTTAATATCCCCTGCTGCTCCTGTTCAACAGAGGGAAAGAATCCACCTGTATCAACAAATGTTATAATTGGAATGTTGAAAGCATCACAGAATCTCACAAATCTTGAAATTTTATTACAGGAATTGATATCAAGACAACCGACATTGACTTTCGGGTTGTTTGCGACTATTCCCGCACTCCTTTCATCAATCCTTGCAAATCCGGTTATAGCATTTTGAGCAAAGCCTGATTGAATCTCAAAGAACTCACCATTATCAAAAATTGTCATAATGAGTTTATGCATATCGTAAATCTTGAACGGATCATCAGGTATTATATCGTAAATTTCCGGAGTTGTTCTTGAAGGGTCATCTTCATTACTTACCACAGGCACATCCTCGAGATTGTTGAGAGGAAGGTAGCTCAGCAGTTGTCTCACGGCTTCAATCGCCTCCTCATCATTCCCAGTAACAATATGGCAGTTTCCAGAGTTCATTGAGGTTTTCCAGCCGCCGATCTCTTCCTTAATGACTTCTTTTCCTGTAACTGCCTGAATTATTGTCGGGCTAACATTGTACATCAGTCCCTGTTCCGTCATTATAACAAAATCACCAACAAATGGGAACATCAATCTACACTCACCGAAAATACCTGTTATCTGGGGGATTACTCCGCTAGCCATGGAGCTTTTATACATTATCTTTCCATAGCCTTCGAGACTCTCGATACTGCCCCCGAGTCCTTCGCCCTCAATAAAACCCACAAGAGGAATTCCTGTTTTCATCGCAAAATCTATAACTTCAGCTATCTTCTTCGCTGAAAAGTCTGAAAGCAAACCCCTGTCAACAGTAAAATCCTGAGAATAAATACATACAGGTTTACCGTCAACAGTCCCATAACCGATTATTACGTTCTCCACGTCCTTTTCACTCATGAACTGTTTGAGCTCTATAAAACTTCCTGAGTCAAGGAGGAGGTCTACTCTTTCTCTTGCAGTAAGTTTTCCTTTCTCGTGTTGTCTCCTGATTTCCGCCTCCCCCCCCATCTTCCTGATAACTTTCTTCATCTCGTGAATTCTATCCATCAATTTTTTCTTCATTTATATCACCGCTGGGTTAAAATTCATCCATTGAACACTTTTTGAACAATTATTCTGAAATTCGGGAAATTTTGAACCAATCAGTAAAAGGTTGAAATAAATAACTTTCGAAGTGAATTTTATTTTAACCCATTTAAATAAAATCTGGCTAAATTTGCAGGGTGATTCGTTAAAATAAATATTTGATAAAATA
Organism: Archaeoglobus sp. JdFR-22; assembly: GCA_002010045.1. Lineage (GTDB taxonomy): Archaea > Halobacteriota > Archaeoglobi > Archaeoglobales > Archaeoglobaceae > JdFR-22. Next base: position 14,939 of record MTMJ01000116.1, read on the forward strand.
TCTATTGTTATCTCTTATAAACTATTCGAGAACACCGAAACATTTTTTTAGTTTAAAAACAACAATAAATTGTCAGGGTAGTGAACTATTATGAACCCCCCAACCCTTCCTTCCACTCACCACCTACCCTGACACTATTATTCTGCCTCAAAATCTCATCATAAACACAAAGTATATTTGTCCATCTGTTTGGAACAACTACTGTCGCTCCGGTAGTGTAGTCCGGCCAATCATGTGGGACTCTCGAACACCATGGAGAAATCCCTCGACCCGGGTTCAAATCCCGGCCGGAGCACTATTACTGATTATTTATGGTGATTGTCAAACTCCCTCAGTGCAGTATCGCAGATACTGCGGTTTGTTGGTCGAGCTGACTGCAGGTCGGGGTTCAAATCCCGGCCGGAGCACTATTACTGATTATTTATGGTGATTGTCAAACTCCCTCAGTGCAGTATCGCAGCCAAAATAAATTTTTACAATACCCGCAGGCATATAGTTTGCGATGATAGTTGAAGGTAAATCTCACACAGATGATAAAATTATAAAAACGCTTCATCCTCTTGTAGCGAAATGGTTCAGTTCAAAATATTCTGAATTTACTCCACCACAGCGATATGCAATTGTTGAGGCTTTTAATGGAAATAATATCCTCATCTCATCTCCAACAGGTAGCGGGAAAACACTTGCTGCTTTTCTTACCTCAATAAGCATGCTCATCAGGAAAGCAGAAAAAGAAGAACTTGAGGATAGAGTCTATGTCCTTTACGTTTCACCTCTAAAAGCGCTCAACAACGACATAAGGAAGAATCTTCAGGAACCACTGAGAGAGATATATGAACTGGCAAGGGGCAAAGGATTGAAGCTTCAGGAGATAAGGATAGGTGTTAGAACAGGAGATACAGACCAGAGGGAAAAACAAAAACAGTTGAGAAAACCGCCACATATTCTCATAACAACTCCTGAAACACTTGCAATTGTTCTCGCAAGTCCCAAGTTTTCTCTGAAGCTGAGAAAAATCAAATTTCTGATTATTGATGAAGTTCATGCGCTCGCTGAGAATAAGAGAGGGACGCATCTTACACTATCACTCGAAAGACTCAGGAGATTTCAGGAGAGCAGGGAGACAAGAATAGGTCTTTCAGCCACAATAGCACCTCTTGATGAGATTGCCAGATTTCTTGTTGGAAGCGAAGATTGCGTGATTGCAGATGTGACATTCGAAAAACCGGTTCAAATTAACGTAACTTCACCAATTGAGGACTTCTTTGATGCTTCATCGGAGGAAATAAGCATGAATCTTTATTCTATACTCGCAGAGTATGTGAGGAAATCGAAAACTGTTCTTATCTTCACCAATACAAGAAGTGCGACTGAAAGAGTGGTTTTTCATCTCAAGAAAATACTCGGAGATGACTTTCCTGTTAGTGCTCACCATTCCTCACTCTCAAGGGAGGTAAGACTTGATGTAGAAGATGATTTGAAAAGCGGAAGGTTGAAATGTGTTGTATCTTCAACGAGCCTTGAGCTCGGTATTGATATTGGTTATATTGATCTTGTCGTGCTTTTAGGCTCTCCAAAAAGCATAAACAGGGCTTTACAGAGAATTGGAAGAAGCGGACACCGTCTTACAGATATCAGCATCGGTAAAATTGTTGTCCTTGATCAGGATGACCTTGTGGAATGTTCGGTTCTTGCCAAAGAAGCTCTGGACAGAAATCTGGACAGGATTGAAATCCCTAAGAAGCCGCTGGATGTTTTAGCCCAGCACGTTGTTGGAATGGCTATTGAAAAGAAATGGAGTGTTGATGAGGCTTTGAACCTCATAAGAAGTGCATATCCTTACAGAAATCTGACAAAAGAGGAATTTATTGAGGTGCTGCGATACCTGTCCGGTTACTCAGAACTTGAAAAAAAGAGAGTTTACGGGAAGATATGGTTCGACGAAGAAGCAGAAGAATTTGGAAGGAGGGGTAAACTTCTCAGACCAATCTACTATCTCAACACAGGTACAATTCCTGACGAGGTGGCAATCACGGTCATAACCATAGACAAAAAAGTTGTCGGGAAGGTTGAGGAGGAATTTGCTGAGAGACTCCTGAAGGGGGATATATTCGTTCTTGCAGGTAGAACATTCCGCTTTCTTAGATCAAGAGGAACCAGAATTATTGTTGAAGAGGTGGAAGGCGAGAGACCTACTGTTCCGAGCTGGTTTTCCGAGCAGTTGCCTCTGAGCTACGATCTTGCATTGAGAATTCAGAAATTCAGAGGCAGGATGGAAGACTTGCTCAAGGATGAAGACAGAACATTAAAGTGGCTTGAAAAAGAATATAGCCTCGAAAAAGGGGCAAGTAAAGCCATTATAAACTACTTTAAGGAACAGAGAGCATTCAGTGACATACCCACTGATAAAAAACTGGTTATTGAGAAATTCGAGGAAAAAGGAAGACATTGCTATGTATTCCATACTCTCATAGGAAGAAGGGCAAACAGTGCTATCGCAAGAGTTTTTGCATTCAGAACTGCGTTAATGAAAAACTGCAATGTTCAAATTGCCGTAAATGATAACGGGTTTATGTTAATACTTTCAAGGCAGCTTTTAAACCACGAGATAATGGAGTTGTTCAGGCCACAGGATTTCATTGAGCATTTGAAGAAGTCGCTCGATAGAACTGAAATTATGAGGAGAAGATTCAGACATATTGCTGTTCGTTCATTCATGATTTTACGAAATTACCTTGGAAGAGAGAAGAGTGTATTCAGACAGCAGATGAGCTCGGACTCCATCCTGAGCCTTTTAAAGAAGAATTTTCCAGATTTTCCTGTATTAAAAGAGACCTACCGAGAAATAATGGAAGATTCGATGGACTTGAAGAATGCACTCGACTTCCTCTTAAAAATTGGTAAAGAAGTCGAGGTGAGAATTAATCGCCTGCCGTATCCATCTCCGTTTGCGTTCAACATCTATCTACTTGGTGAAGAAGACGTTGTACTTATGGAAGACAGGAGAAAGGTATTGAAGGCATTGCATGACAGAATAATGCAGATTATTTCGCAAGAAATTACTTGAGAAGAGAAATCAGGTTTCTCCGTAAATGATTTCTTTCATCTGTAATATCTTCAACAATGCTCGAAATTGATGGTTTAATCCTTGCCCCTGAAAAAGCAGTAATAACTGAGGACGTAGCTATTATCGCTGACTTACACCTTGGAATCGAGAGTTTAATGCTTGACTATGGAGTAACATTCCCCAGAGTGCAGATAAGGGAGATTATTGAAAATGTGGAGAAAATTATTGAGAAGTATTGTATTGAGAGATTGATAGTGGCTGGTGACTTAAAACATGAATTTGGAAGGAATTTACCTCATGAGTGGGAGGATGTAGAGCTATTTCTTCAATCGTTTTCGGATTTGGAGATTGAGGTGGTGAGAGGAAATCATGACAACTTTCTTGCGACAATACTCTCAAAATATGGAGTAGAGCTGACGGAAAGTATTGAAATTGGAGAATGGACTGTTATTCACGGTCATCTTGAGACAAATGCAAAGAAAATTATTATGGGGCATGAACATCCTGCGATTAAAGTGAGGAAAGAGGGTGCAATTTACAACTTCCCCTGCTTTCTGCATGTAAAAGAGAAAAACGCAGTAGTTTTACCTGCTTTCTCTCCACTCGCCCCGGGTAGCAACATTATAGAGTCAAACTCATTTCTTTCTCCCGTTCTTGATTTAAAAATTGATGTGGTAGAGGTTTATGCCGTGGATAAAGAGGTAATTTATCTTGGAAAAGTCAGAGATGTGAGAAAAGCAGTTTATAGCGAATCAGGGTCGTAGCCAAGCATTGCTGTCCACCACCATCTTGCCATGTCAAGCAAATCTCTGCTGAAAACACCTGAAAGCGTGTATTCTCCATTCTTTATTGATATCATTCCCGCTCCAAGCAACTTGTTTCTCATCGAATAGAAAGATGAGCGAACCATATCCAGTTCTTTCATAACAGCTTCCCATTCATCCACTTTCAGTGGATTTCCGCTCTTCTGCCTCTCCTCAATAATATTAAGAAACTTTATTGCTTTCATTGCAACCTCTTCTTTTCTGAAAATTCGCCTCATAAGCTCCAGAAAAGGATTTTTGGATTGTGAAATTCTTGCAGAGCTTGTTGACCTTACAATTATTGAAGTAGCAGTTTTTGGTGCTTCTCTGACCTTCATATTCCACAATATGTGTTATAGACGGATATAATATTTTTGGTTTAATTATGGAATTGCAGCTTAGATTGAATTACATGTTTCCAGATGGTTAAATTATTCCTCATAATCCATTGAAAAGATACCTTTTTTTATTAGTTCTTATAAAAGAATTATATGCGATTGATAGTCAAATTCATCCCTCTCGAGAACTTCGCATTTGACGAGGTCTGCAAGCACACCTTACAGGGTTTTATATACTCTGCTTTAAAGGGTAGCGACTTTGATGGACTACATGATGCCCCGAAATTCAAATTCTTCTGTTTTTCGGACATTTTTCCAAGCACTGAGTTCATCGAGGGTGAAATAAAAAACATCATCATTTCATCTCCCGATTCAGGATTCATAACGTCACTTTATAAGTCGCTAAGGGAAAAGAAGGGTGAACTGAGGCTCAATACATATAAAATTAAAATTGTTGAAATGAAAAAATTCTATATAAATCTTAAAAATAGATTTATCTCCGGTAGCCCCATCGTTCTTTATAAGGATAACAGAAGGAACATATACTATTCCTTCAGAAGAGATGGAGACACAGAGTTTTTTTTAACCCGTCTGAAAGAGAATGCTCTTAAAAAATACAATGTATACTTCAACGATGATTTTGTTCTAGAAGGAGAGATATTCGACAACTTTGAATTTAAAAAAGAGGTGGCAGTAAGAAATTTTAAAGGTGGCCGAGAATTTATTGTAATCGGCAATGTATGGAATTTGCTTGAGAAGTACAAAATTAATAAAGATGAGCGAAAGTTCTATAATTTCATAATGGATTGTGGGCTCGGAGAGAAAAACAGCATGGGTTTTGGTTTTATTAATCCACTAAAATGACGTGGGTTGTGGAGAAAAAGTGGTATCAATAACTATCCGAACTGAATTTTGCTTATTTGAGTTTCTTAGTTTAATTTCTGAATTTAGTTTCTGATTTTTGTTTCGTATGTTTATAAATACTGTATAGAAAATACTGTATAGAAGAATGACAATTGAGATTGGAGGGGTGTTTTTATGGAGAAAGCGTATGTGTTTATACTGTCTTTGGTATTACTACCGACTATTGGTATGGCATGCGTTTCTGCCAAATCGATGTATCTAGTAGCAGACCATCATACAGCCCAATTTGACGCATGGAATATCAATCCTGATGGTACTGTGACGTATCAAGCAACTTATAACCTAACCCATGCTAATGATCCGGCTGGAGTTGCTATAGACTCGATTCCCAAGTTAAAAAGTGCCATATTTATTACTGCCGAGTTTGACACTGGATTTGAAATTATCGATGGTATAACTTTTTCAAGTATTGGTGTAGCGCCAGGTCCAAAAAATCTTGCTGGAATAGATATAGACGACCAAAACGATATAATTTATGTAATTTTAAGAGAAGATTGTAATTTATACGTATTTGACTGGGACCTACCAAATAAAACAGCTACATTAAGGACTGGATTCCCAATATCTCTACCAAACTGTATGGGGGCATATGGTATTGCATTAGACGAGAAACGCAATATACTCTGGATCGCGGATGCGTACAGCAATAAAGCACGTGCTTATAATGTAACAACGTGGGATGAAGATAACAGCAAAAGTTTCACACCGAGCCATGTTCCAATTGATATTGCAGTAGATAGATTAAGAGGCTATGTATATACAGTTTCTGCCAGTGAAGGATTCGGCGGGCCGGGAGGTTCGTATAAAATCAGCAAATACAACTTGGCAACTAAGACAGAATCCTTTGGTGGCGATTTGGGATGTCAGGGTGTAGGTATTGCTGTAGATGAAGATACAGGCTATGTTTATGTTACTGTAAACCCTTATTGTGGTAGTCCCGGATCAATCCAAGTTTGGGACACCTCAGCATGGACAAAAGTGGACGAAAAAACTGTCAGTGGTAGTCCGGCTGGAATAGCAGTAGGAGGAGGTTATGGTTACCCGGATGTTCAGAAAGATGATGGGATTGAGATAGTTATGCCGGGAGAATCTCTCACTTACAGTATTTGCTATGATAATATAAACGCAACTCAGAGTGTAAGCAATGTGATAGTTTTGGACCAGTTACCAGCAGAATTAGAATTTGTGGGGGTAACAGGAGGGGGCATATATGATCCTGTCAATCACACTGTCACATGGGACCTAGGAACACTTGAAATAGGTGACTTCGGATGCTTTAATTTAGATACCAAAGCAAAAGATGATGTTCAGCCGTGCACCATTATAACCAACTACGTAACAATTGATAGCAATGAGACAATACCCAAGACAGATTCCGATACCAATCAGGTTTACTGTCCACAATGCAGTGATCAAATAGATAATGATGAAGATGAGTTGGTAGACTATCCAGAGGATCCGGGATGCAGCGATTCTTGGGATGATGATGAAACAGATGTTGAAAAGGTTCCACTACTTTCGCCAGTTGGAATAGTTGTTCTTACATCAATACTTGGGGTTTCTACTGTGTTAGTAATAAGAAGGCGATAAACCAGTATTGAATTAAAACATTTTAATTTTAAATTTTTTTAAAATATATCTATTCTTCGGGATTTTGAGTCTGACGGGGTATTTGACACAGACTGGTTTTTTGGTTCCATTTGCAAATCATACTTATCCAGAGTTTAGGGAATACAATATTACACTGGAAGTCTGTGATGACGATAGTGCATGTGACACAGGCGTGTGTAAAGTTCTTCCCAAGGAGATTAAAGCAGACGATTTCTATATGAATGGCGATTGAATCCTGGTATTGAGGGCAATGACTATCTTACAGGAGTGAAGGTTTGATTGCTCTGACTGGAATACTAATGATTGTTGGTGCATTCAAATTGAGGCGAAAGAAAATTTTCTAATTTTTTATTATTAAATTTTAAATTAATAAAAATATTAAAATTAGGATACTACTGAATTTAGTTTCTTAATTAATTCAAAAACTTAGTTTCTTACATATATAAATATAACAAAATTAATATTGAAACGGGATAGAATGGGGAGGGCCATGCAACAAAAAAGTCTGGTTCACAGAATTATTGCCTTATTACTTGCCACTCTTATGATTACAACCGTTCATCTTCCTATACCTGTTGCTCAAGCACTTGAGGCCAAAAAAAGCAAAAAAATTATTGAATTGGGGCGTGCAAAAACTAAAGCAGCTTATACAGGTGTATGGAAGTATCCTACGTTAACAAAAGTAGTGTAATTGGCTCCTCATTTTTAGGAGGTATTGTAGGTGGTGATAAAAAATATATTAAACCCCCCAATCAAATAACTGAACAGATAAAAATGAAACAGGTAAAACAGGCGGCACGAAAAATTAAGACAATGGAGGTCAGAGGGGCAGCGAGAATTGCAAAATTTGCTGCAGAAACCCTCAGAAGTTATGCAGAACGTGTTGAAAACAATTTTGATGCTGAAATGAAGAAAGCTGCTGAAGTTCTGATAAATACTAGACCAACGGCAGTCAGCCTCTACAATGCTGTGAATTATGTAATGAAGTATGATGGAGAGGACGAGACAGAAAAGAAAAGAAGTCTGATCTCAAGAGCTGAGGACTTCATCGAATGGGTTGATACAGCCCACCAGAAAATAGGGGAAATAGGGACAAGAAGAATAAAAGACAATTCAATAATAATGACCCACTGTAATTCCTCAGCAGCACTCTCAGTAATAAAATCAGCCTTCAAGTCAGGCAAGAACATTGAGGTAATCGCTACTGAGTCCCGTCCACGTCTTCAGGGACACATTACCGTCCGGGAGTTAACAGAAGCAGGAATCCCAACCACTCTCATAGTTGATTCTGCGGTCAGATACTTCATCGAAAATGTGGATTGCGTGGTAGTGGGGGCTGACACGATTACTGCTAATGGCGCTTTGATAAACAAAATTGGTACATCGCAGATAGCTCTGGCAGCAAAGGAAGCAAGAGTTCCATTCATGGTGGCAGCTGAGACATACAAATTCAGTCCGAAAACATTATTGGGTGAGCTCGTGGAAATTGAGGAAAGGGATATTCAGGAAGTCGTTCCACCTGAAATTATGAGCCTCAAAGGTTTAAAGGTAAGAAACCCGGCATTTGATGTTACGCCCAGAGACTATATTGACACGATAATAACGGAAATCGGGATGATACCACCAGAAATGGCGTATCTGGTAATAAAAGAGAGATTGGGTTACGCGATATTTGAGGAATATTGAATCCGGATCACTTATCTGAGCTCCACAAGTTCTTTTGATTGTCTCTATTGCTTTTTACTGCTTGATAAAATTTTTGGATTGTTTCCATCCGATCCAAAAAGAGCAAAAAATATTAAGGCGTTTGCGATTGCCTTAATGAGGGGTTTATTATGAGCAAAATATCAGAAAAAGCGAGGAATATTGTGAAGGATTATGAAAATGTGACCATAGGTATATTTGGCTCACATTCAGCAAAAGAAACAGGTATTGCAGCAAAAGCATGGGGATTTAAGACGGCAGCAGTAGTCCAGAAGGGTAGAGACAGGCTATACACGAAGTACAATCCACACCTCTATGATACAGTAATAGAGCTTGATTCTTTCAGAGATTTACTCAATAAGGAAATTCAGGATAGATTGATTGAATTGAATTCAATTTTAATTCCCAACAGAAGTTTTGCTGTCTACGTGGGATATGATGGTATAGAAAATGAATTTAAAGTTCCCATTTACGGAAACAGATTCATGTTGAGGGCTGAGGAAAGAAGCTATGAAAAAGGGCAGTATTACCTCATGAAGAAGGCTGGAATAAGGGTTCCAGAAGAATTCAGCTCACCAGATGAAATTGACAGACTCGTGGTGGTGAAAGTTCAGCAGGCTATGAATCCAATTGAAAGAGCATTCTTCTATGCATCATCTCCTGAAGACTATTACGAACAGGCAGAAAAGCTGTTGAAAGAGGGTGTTATCAACGAAGAGGGTCTGAAGAAGGCAAGAATTGAAGAATACGTTCTTGGAGCTCGATTCAATGCCAATTTCCACTGCTATGCTCTCAAAGACGTTCTTGGGGACTTTGATTTCGTCGGTTTTTCGGACAGAAGACAGGTAAATCTTCAGGGTTTCCTCAATTTGCCGGCTAAGGATCAGCTTAAGATTGATGTGGCAGTTAAAAACGAGGAAATAGGGCATTACGGTATAACGATGAGAGAGAGCAAGCAGGATTTGGCTTATGATTCAGCAGAGAAGTTCGTTAGAGTTTGCGAGAAAGAATATCCACCGGGAATGATAGGAATGTTTGGCTTGCAGGGGGCAATAGCTTACTCACCGGAGGAAAAGCTTGAATACGTTGTATTTGATGTCTCACCAAGGGTGCCAGGAGATCCTGCAATCGGTCCAACCTCTCCCGAGATGAGGAATCTGAGTATAAAACATGGTGTTAGCATTGAAGATCCCCTCGACCTTACAATGATGGAGATAAAAAAAGCAGTTGAGCAGAAAAGACTCGGTGAAATCGTAACTTAACAAATCTTAAATACTAATTATAGTATTTGACATAACTTACTTAACCAAAATTCAAAAATTCCTTAACCCACTTCTCCGCAAAACTGATTCTCTGAGCTAGCTGGTAAAAACTACT
>MTMJ01000125.1 GCA_002010045.1 Archaeoglobus sp. JdFR-22
AGTTTTTACCAGCTAGCTCAGAGAATCAGTTTTGCGGAGAAGTGGGTTAAGGAATTTTTGAATTTTGGTTAAGTAAGTTATGTCAAATACTATAAATAAAATATTTTTCATTTTTCTAAGCGACTTTGGATACCTCATAGGCTTCATATATCCTCAAATGGTTTTACGTTTCCATTTTTTTAAAGCATTTTACATTTATCGATTTATTTTTTAGCTTTCATTAGTTAAAGATGTAGGATGTATGAGAATCTTACTATTACTACCTAGAGACACACAACAAAACCATTGGCGATATCGTAAGCAATGCTTTCCCGGAGTTTGAAGTTGTGAAAGATCCAGCATGTGGGGGAGATCAACATATTCCTTTATTCTGCACAAACTTCAGATCAAACAAAACAAATTCTGTAATGTGGATATGCTGATACTGAAGGGCGGCAAAATAAGGGCCATCATGGAGATTGAAGAATCCGATATCAAGCCAGTTCAGATATGCAGGAAATTCCTTGTATCAGCTCTATCAAAGTATTTCATTCACGACGGGTAGTTGGGATGGACGGTTCTGTTTTGTTTTTGCAGATACTGGATTCCTCAAAACTGAAGATTGATCGGGCTGTTTTTTGAGAGGATGAGGATAAAGTACAGCTCAATATCTGTCAGATTCTGCTATCTTGTTATGCTTGTGGCAGTTCTTGCTCTGGTCATTCAGTATCTTATAACCGTTGTTAACAACTTCATGATCATTTTGACCTACGGTTAATCTTCACGGGATTATGAACACCGGAAGTTGCAAGGAAAATGTGTTTCAGCATAACTTTATACAATAAGAAAGTTCGAAAAGTTTTAGCCAATAGAAAAAACAAGATTACCATGATATTTTGTAAATCGTGTAAGACCGTGTTTGACGAGAGACAGGCTATCGAGCAGCCAACCAGTATTCCATGTCCCTGCGGATGTGGTAGTACTGTAAATGTACTGTTGTGTCCTTTTTGCAGTAGTGACGATTTAACCCAGTGGATGGATTGCGATTGAATTAAGGTAAAAGGAGGTGTGAGAGATGAGAGGTAGACTCTGGTTAAAGTTTTTTAAAAAAGTCATGAACGAGAAGTGGAAAGAATTTGGTGATGATATCACTGATAGTAAGTGGACAGAATCTATGAAAGAAGTTTTAGATGAAGTTGCCGAAATGTCAAACTGCTATAGATTCATGATAAAAAGCAAAAACAAAGATGAATTTCATGGAGAGTATCTGGGAATTGACTGCATATATACGGATAGAAGGGAACAACCATGGGTTGAAGATTGGTGCCCTCCTGTGCCACCGTCTGTAGCGATAGAACATGAGAACAGTTACGAGCGAGGAAAAATTCTCTACTGTTTGTGGAAAATACTGTGTGTACATGCTGATGTAAAGGTCTTAATCTGCTACCAAAGTAAAACAGAGGAAGTAAAATCCTTAATAGAATATATGGAGGATTTTATTTGGGAAGGAGGATTTATGAGAAGCGAAAGCGGTGACCTCTTGCTAATTATTGGTGATGATAGCAAAAGTAACTCGGATTGGAAAAAGTACTTTAGCATATTCGAATGGAGAGGCGATAAGCTGAAGAAAATAGCCCTGAATTAATGTTTTTGACCTGTAAACTTTCATTCCACACCCAACCTAAAATCCCCCAATTCTCAACCTAAGTTATGTCAGGAAATGGTGATAGTAAAAGGATAGAGCGAATGTTTAAGGATAAGCAGGACAGGATAGATAGGCAGATAGCTTTGCAGGTTGCTGGTCAGATAGTGACTGTGAATCCTGCAAGTGCTGTCAAGGATCCTGAGGTTATCACTTCTAAGGTGTTAAGGGTTGCTGAAATCTACTACAACTGGATTTGCAATGGTGGTAGGAAATGAAGGTTGAATGCCAAATCAAGGAGTGTGAAAACAACAGGAATGGGAGATGTGAAGTAGGTAGCATAAGAATAGGATATGCAGGCTGTTTGTCGATAAAAAAAGCCCACACCAGTATCTCCACACTATTAATTTTTGTTTCTCCGGAGTATTAACTCCAAGTATTCTAACTCCTTTTAATTTCATATTTCTTCATACTTTCAGCTTTTCTATCAATTCATCAGCTACGATATCAATCAGATAAGCTATATCTACGTCATAAACGTATCCTGTAAAGTCATCTGCCAGCGTATCAAGCGAATAAACTGCTTCCTCAAACTTTCCAGCCTTGCACAGCTTAATATAAATGTGCTGGAGACAATCAAGCGACAAATCAGGATTCAGATACTTTTCAAGTGTATCTGATGTAATACCCCCTTCTAAACACTCTTTCAAGAAAATCACTGGAAAATAATCCTCATACGATATCTTACCTGTTCTATAGGCCCTAGTAATATCCTTAAATACATTCTCCGCTTCAGCACAACCTTTAATCTTTAGATAGCAGTATAGTTCTGAGAGAACATCGTAGTATTCTTTCTCCCCAAGATTTTGAAGCATATTATATGCGAAGAAGACCTCATCAACCTCAAGTAACTTCTCAAATATCCTGTACCAGATATACATATTCCGTTTTTTAGCAACCTCCATCGCTTTCATCAAAATATCATATGAATGTATGGGAAATTGGCGGTAAACAAACGGAAAAATATCAAGCCATAAATCCACTCTGTCTTTCTCTCCTAGATTGTTAGCATAATCAAGAGATTCCTGAATTTCGCCTTTTTCAGCCAGATAGCGTGAATAAACTTTTACAAATATGGTGTAGCCATCCTCGATATACATCTCGGAGAACCACTTTGCATAACCAAGATCGTCATTCTTGATAAGATAAGATATCAGATCCTCTGCTATGTATGAATCTTTGATTTCTTTGTCTTTAAGTGCTTTTTTAGCATTATCTCTTCTGTTTCCTGCTACAAGAGCGTAGATACATGCACCAAAAGCGTATTCATCTTCTTTGATCTCAGGTTGCTTAATAAGCTCTTCTGATAGCTTTAAAGCAATGTCCAGTGCTTCAGGATTTTTCGTTGATATGAGATCTTTTATTATACCGGCTAATCGTAAGTTCTCCTCTTCCTTCGCCTCCTTTGCATACCTCACCGCATCCTCAAAATACTCTTTCCAGTCTTTTTCGTTAAGAACACACTTCAGCTTTGCAATTGAGCTTGTAGCTATTGGTAAAGCGTAAGTGTCGTTGATAAAATCTAAGTATGTTGTATCAAGCTGCTCAAGGATTTCTTTTGCTTTTTTCTTGGTTATTTTCCCCTTTTTATTCCTCAAAAGAATCCCCCCAGATTTGAAGATTAATTCAATTTACATTTCATTTTTATATCGATCAACCTATTTATTTTCATACAGTTTCATCAGTTCTCCAATATCCCTCAAAACAAAATCAGCTTTGCATTTCTTCTTCTCAAAAAAGTTCCTGTCACCGTAGGCGGCATAAGCAGTAACCATACCGAGATTCTTTCCAGCTTCTATATCCCTTCGAGGGCTGTCCCCAACCATTATCGCATTTTCTGCATCAACCCCAAGCTTATCCAGAGCAAGCTTTATGGAATCGGGTTCAGGCTTCCTCTTACCTGTCATATCAGCCGAAACAATAACGTCAAAGAAGTGTATCAAACCAGCTTTATGTAGCCTGCTTAGAGCATGTCCGTTCATAGCATCGGTAACGACAGCAAGCTTTAAACCCATACTCTTGAGATTCCTAAGAATTTGCTTTACTTTAGGATAGGGCTCAATGTGGTTGAGCTTGATGTTCTCATAGATTCCGCAACACTCCTCATATTTCCCCGGGCTATAAATTCCCTTATCTTGCATATAGTCTGCAATGTTTTTGGAATCCTCAAACCCATGTAATCCTCTCAGGAAGTACTTTAGCAGCTCTTCCTCATCACCAACTCCCAGATACTCAACAACAGCTCTGCATGCCTTCAGCTTCGCCTCAACAAAATCAAAGAGAGTGTTGTCCATGTCAAATACTATGGCTTTTACTTTTCGATTCTTAAATCCATTAAAGTCGAGGATTGTGATGTATGCATCAGACATTGCCTTCACCCAAACAGCTCAAAACATCACTGAGATTGCAAACAAAACTTTCCCAGCCGGAACCAGAAGTCTGGTTGTCTTCGAGGGAGACTGTTCTTACATAAAGTTCTATATCTCTGTCCTTGCCGAATTTAAATGGTCTTTTAAGATTGATTTCATCAATCTTATTCAACCCTTCGGGATAAAGCAAGAGGGCTTTTTTAGCGTTAGTTTCCCTGCAGTAGGCATACACCTGATAAAGATCTTGCTGGGAGACGCCAAGTTTTCTGTCCTCCTGATTAAGAAGTTTGTATTTGGTATCTATTATGACCTTCTCCTTACCCATCTTGATCACAATGTCTGGCTTCATCCCTGCAAGTTTTTTTCCATCCTTTTCTATAAGGTAGCCTATATGCTTCTGCACTTCAATCCTTGCACCATCACCGAAAACATTCCTGTGCAGTTCTTCACCCTGAATAACACCGGCAATAAACTGCTCAAACAGACTTTCCATTGGTATGAGCAGTGAAAAAGTTTCGATGGTGGAAGCTTGCAGTGTCAGAGTTGAGCCCTCAAGAAATATACTGCAGATATCGATAAAAGGTTTAAAGTCTGCATTTAGCCTGTTAAAGGATATCGACTTGACCTGCTGAATTGTGATGGGTGTAAGAGTTATGGAATCGAGTAAGTCAAGTATTTTGCGGAGAGTTCTGTAGTTCTCTCTATCCTCTACAATTCTGGACATGAGGTATGCTGTGTACTTCAAAACTCTGTTGATGATGTTGTCAGCTGTTCTTTCGTGGTAGGTGCATGGAATTAGGTGGAGTCTTGCCGGATTTGTATACCTCCTGAAGTCTATTTTGCCTTTTACAAATCTGATTTCGTCGTATTTTCTCATGTATTCTCTGTTCTGCCTACACTTCAGAAGCGAAAGGAGGTTTCTGGCAAAAATGCTGATGAACACCTCGAAAAAGCTGTGTCTCTCCTTAAAGATATTGGCGTAGTCGATTTCCCTGATGCTTACAGTGTGAGTGTACTGTAGCATTTTCAGGAGATTCTTGGCTATTATATCTTTTTTTGAAAGATCTGCATTGCCCATTCTGTCGGTTATGAATTTGGGGAAAATCTCCAGTGTTACCTCGCCAGCCTTGATAACTCCAACGTAGTTCAGCGGTCTCAGTCTCCTGCGAGTGATTTCGATGAACTTTCTGGTTTTGTTAAGTTTCTCAAGTTCTTCCATCGTCTTTTCAGTTAGGGAAAGGATTATTCCACCATCTTCATATATAACCTCATCTTTATCCCCAATTTCGTAATCCACTGGCTCGTATTCGAAAAGTGTGGCGATGTTACTGGCCACTGCTTTCACCGGCTATTTTTCCCAATGCACCTTCGAACTCCTCATCCGTGAAATCGTCAATCTTCCTGAAATCGTATGAGTCATCAGACACGCTGACGAAATCTTTGAGTATTTCGCCGAGCTTTTCTGGACTGTCGTAGAAGTACTCTTGGAGTAGAGGAATTACTTCGTAGAACCAGACCTGCCTTAGCGTTTCAATTGTATCCTTCCTTGTTTTGCAGTTCTTCAGCTTGATGAAGTAGCTGTGTCCTATCTGGTGGTCTCTGTCGTAGAGGTTCCTGATCTTTTCGTTTAAGACTTGAAGAGCTTTAATCGCAACTTCTTTAATGTCTTTTGCTTCATCTTCCTCTTTAATTAGCTTTTTTCTGAGAACGTCGTAGTCTGGCATGAGTTCGATGAATCCGAATCTTCTTCTCAAAGCAACATCAATTAGTGCTATGCTTCTGTCAGCTGTATTCATCGTGCCGATTATGTAAAGGTTGGGTGGAACACCGAATTTTTTCTTCGAGTAGGGAAGAGTGGCTGTCAGCTCGTATTCAGCAAAAAGCCTTTTGTCTGCTTCAAGTAGCGTTATCAGCTCGCCGAAGATTCTTGAAATGTCGCCTCTGTTTATTTCATCTATGATGAGGTAGAACTTAGGAGCATCACTCAGAGAACTCTTCACCTTAACAAGTTCATCTTCTGTAAGCGTGGGCAGACCCTCTCCTTCTTTCCACTTCTTTTCAATACCTGCGTGGTTAAGTAGTGCGTTGTAGGCATTTCTGCAAATCTTTTTGAAGATTCCTTCCTTCACTTTGTAAGTAATTCTGTCTTCTTTGTCTGTTTCGGGCCTTAGTCCTTCAACGAACTCCTCATAAGCGTAGGATGGATGGAACGTTACGAATGCTTTACTCTCAACTTCCTCATAAGTTAGAGCATTTTCCTCTACGAATTTTTTAGCAAGCCAAGTTTTTCCAGTGCCTGGTGGACCGTAGAGGATTACCTGCTTTTTTGAATCTAAAATAGGTCTAATTTTTTCGATTAACGCTTCACCATTTTCTCTAATTCCTTCTTTAATACTTTCATTTATTGTGCCACCTATTAATTTTTCAGCATCCGATTTTGTCAATTCTACTATCGTTTTTCCGAATTTCCCTTTTAGCTCACTGGGTATCTCGACATTGAAATCTGTTTTAACCCATTCTACCTCTCTGTAAATAGGATATTCCAGTTCAAAATCCAATTTAACTCCTGATTTAACTATACCAACACCAATAATCTTTTCTCTCCCCTTATTGGCGATCACGACATCGCCTTCTTTCATTTCATTTACGAAATTCCAAATAAAGCGTGCATTTAAGCCTATCCCCTGTTTTGTTTTCATCCAGCCGTAATCAGACTCGATCCACTCGTATTTATCCTTATAGCTGCTGTAAATTCTTTTGATTTCTTCTTTTAGCTCGTCTATATCCTCAAACTCTAACAGCTTATCTCCCAATAGTTCAGCAAGTTCTCTGTAACCAATACTTATCATGTTTCTATCTTTCCAGAGGTTCCAGAATCTTGCGCCTTCTCCCGGTGCAATCTGCCAGTATCTCGTTGGACATCGCATTAAGTAAAAAACGAGTTCTAGCATGTTTTTAACACCTAGTTTATCGCCAACTGTTCTTAGGGTTTCCAAGGCATCCTCAACAAATTTTGGAAAATCTGCGAAAACATGTTCTTCAAATTCAAGGTCGTATCCAGTAAATTCTCTTAGACAATCTGAGGTTCTTCTCCATACCGGCAAAAACATATATGGGTTAACTATACTCGCCCAGTGAGTTAATGTTCCAACACCTATATCTTTTTCATTCCACACCTCTTGTTTGCTCAACCCTTCTATTGTGTCCCACTCCGATATTTCAATCAAAAATTCCCTCAACTTTTTGTTTTCAAGTAATCTGAGAGAGAATTTATCGTAAAATATTCCTCGAGAGGCTATGTACATTTTTCTTAAAGTTTCCTCATCTGGAGTTTCTCCATTGAGGATGCTTTCTCTAATTTTTTTCTGAAGGGGTTCTAGATCCTGCCATATAAGTTCCCATTCCTTGCCGTATTTGTTTTTTAGAATTTTCAGATTCTCTATGAACTCGCCTAACGACTTACGACCAATTGTAACGTCCTTAAAATATTTTCCAAGAACTGTTTCGATTTTTTCAATAATTGAACCTATTTCTTCCAGTTCGGCTTCATTCTCATTGGATTCAGTGTTTTGTAATTCAGAATAAAGCATTTGATGTTTTTCCAGCACTTCTGAAAGCAATCTCGCAATTTTCGGTTTCAACTCCTCATCAACATAGATAAAGGGCGCTTGTCCCCAGTGAGCATCAAGTATTTCTCTCACATCAAACTGGACATACTCTTTAAAAACTGCCGAAGTTGATTTTTTGGCTCTCCACAAGAATATCCGATTTTTAAGATATTCTAAAGTTTTTGGATTTATTTGCCCGTTATTGGCATCTTCTCGAATTTTTTCTCTTACGTCCTCTAGTAATGTCTCCCACAGCGTTTTTACAGCTTCATACCCGTCTTTTTTAAACTCAGCCCCATCATAAAATCCGATAATGTAGAAGTTGTTATCGTAGACGTTATAGCTTACAAAAATCACTAAACCTCCGTTTTCAAATCTCTGTGGTACTCTGTTGCCAATTTCAATGTGACCATAGAAATTTTCATC
Source organism: Archaeoglobus sp. JdFR-22 (assembly GCA_002010045.1). GTDB lineage: Archaea > Halobacteriota > Archaeoglobi > Archaeoglobales > Archaeoglobaceae > JdFR-22. The sequence goes on from MTMJ01000125.1 coordinate 8,085, forward strand.
ATCAAAATCGTAGAAATTCCACCACTCATGAGCGTATCCATGTTCCTTGATGAATCTATAATTATACTTATTCCTGTTTTCGTATCCCTTTTGATCCCACCCTTGCCATCTGTTCTCATTCCACGCTAATTTTGCAAGCATAATTTTAACCATTCTTACCACCCCTCATCTGTCCGGAATTAAGCCGAGTACATCAAGCGATAGTGGAGCATCCAGATACCTTAGACTAACAATTCTAATATCACATAAATTTATGAATTTCTTTGGTATCGAATCTTTTAACAGCTCTTTTATGTAACTCGTCGTTTCCTTGATGTCTTCCTCAACAACTTCAACTCTATAAAATGGATACATGAGATCCTGAGCAACGAAAATAAATGGCACTCCATATTGGTTTAGACTTATCAAAAGAAATCCCTTGGAACCTGAACTAACCATAGAGTATTGAACTTCAAAAAGTGCTCCAGTACGGTCCTCAAATTTTAGTTCGTAATTCTTTTTAAGATTACCGAGTATCTCTTTGAATAGTGTGGCATCTCCTTTATTTTCAGATTCACATCCATCACATCTCAAAATCCCAGATATCATTATTACAAATGGTCTTCCTTCACACAAATGCATAGTCATACCTCCAAATTCTCACCATCCCTTAAAACCACCACGTTCTCGAAATTCTCTATAAACCACTCTGGGTTTTCTGTATGCACTGGAATGACTACATCAGGGTCAACAGCCTCAATCACCCATCTCAGATCACTCTTCGACGCATGTCCGGAAGCATGGTATCCCTTTACGAACCTTGGCTTCAGCTTTTTACCTTCCACAACCACTTCAAATCCGTAGATCCTGAAATTGAAATGTTCGAGCCACCGATGTAGTCTTTGAAAATCAAATACCTGCTCCTCAGTGAACGCCTCGCTTGAAGAGTAAATGTACGCTCCACTGCTGGGCTTTATGTCGAGCAAATGCTTCATGTCGTAAAATGAAAAGCAGAGGATATACTTCTCTGGCTCTTTGGAAATATCGGCTGGGTCAACGTAGTTATCGCCCCATTTGCTCATCACAATATCTTCCCATTTATTCCTCGTTGCCCTGAGTTCGTTGTAGATTAGCATGTCTTTCATCCTGCAAACTCCATCGGCGCACTCGATTGCATGTAGCATGTACGCATCCTTTGCCGTGATAACGAGCTGTCTTCCCACTTTCTTGGCAATATCCAGAAAAGTTTCTAACCTTTCAAAGTTTCTCGGTGAGAAATCGGCTATGACAAGTCCTTTGGATTCTTCAACAACCTTGAGGCAATTCCTGAAGACTATGTCCTCAGACTCGTTCACATCCTCTCTTTCAGCTCTTGTCCCCTCGATAATCAGGACGGAGGCATCCTTTGCATTTCTAACAAACTCCTTGCTCTTTTCAGCGTTCTTACCATGAAGCCTGAAATCTCCTGTGTATGCTATGGCAGTATCGCCATAAAGAATGTATGCATTTGCTCCGTATATTGAGTGATCGACCTCAAAAGCCCTGATTTCGAAGGGAGTTGAGTATTCGTTTAACTCACATACATCTCCGGGCTCGAGCTTCTTTGTACTTTTAACGCTGAGTGAGAGAAAGTTGATGAGATCTTCTGAATAGTTTGCTATGCAAACGAACTTTCTGCCAATATCTGTTTTACCAGAGCGCAGAATTCTTGGATCTTCTCCTAGAATCTTCTCCGAGTAGTATGCGATCTCCGAACGAATCTTGGAAGGTGAAGAGTCAAGCATAGCCTTGAGCAATGCTATGCTGATTGGTGATGCAATAATTGGAATTCTGGCATCGAGCAGTCCAATATTCCCGCAGTGATCCAAATGTGCATGACTGAGTAGAACTGCTTCAACGTTTAGGGATGGAAAAGAGGAGACGTCGAGGTCTATGGGTATCAGGTCTTTGCGGTATATGTTCAGCTTCGGAATCAGGTTGAGATGAATGAGATCATGGATGCCCCTAGGACTTCTCTCTGACAGAAATTCCTCGAAGAACTCGCCGTACTTTGCGAAATTCATTCCAAAGTCGAGAAATACACCTCTGCCTTTCTCTTCAACGTAGATCTTATTGCCACCAATTGTTGTAGCACCATCGTAAACCGTTATTGAGGTCATAACATACCTCCATCAGCTGAGTTCCACTATTTTGTCTATAACTTCTGCGGCAAGCTCTCTGTCGAAGCTGTCTAAAGCCTCGCCAACAGGTACATCTGGCATCCTAACTAAGAGTTCGTTCAAATCTTTTGTAATAACGTGCCCTTTCAGCAATCCAAGCTGTCTCTCTGCCTTCTTCACTCGTTTTTTCTCCACTCTGAAGGGTTTGGTGGCGAAGATTGCTGCCACGTTATCCAAGCGGTTTGCCAAGTAAACTAGTGAATCTCCACCACTCGAGCCTAAGCCAGCTGTAAGGATTACGTGCTTGTACCTCGATAGCTCTTTGATAAGATTGTCGGCCTGCTCAAATCTGTAGAACCTCACGTTGTTAAGCCAGTTCTCGGCATTTATGATGTATATGCTGGCAAGAGCATGTATCCTGCTGTCTTCCAGGGTTCTCTGGACAATCATCGTTCCCGCTCCTCCCAAGCCAACTAATGCAATGTCAGGCATACTTTTCCACTTCTTAATGATTAAAAAGAAACTTCTACAACTTTTGATACACCGTCGACTTTCTCTACCTGATAGACAGTATCAGCAATCTCTTCAAGCTCTCTGTGGTGAGTCACGATTATCATTTGCGGCACAGCAGCGCCCTCTCTGAAGAAGCTCCTCATTATTTCCACCAACTCCTTTCTTCTCTCTTCATCGAGATGTGTTGTTGGCTCGTCCATTATGATTGTAGAGATTTTGCCCGCAAGAACCTTTGCTATAGCCAATCGTAAAGCAATTGCAACTGCAACCTTTTCACCGCCGCTTATGGATTTGATAGATATCTCTCCACCCTCCTTTATGGTTGATATGTCGAAGTCTTCGCTTACGGTGATATCGGTTATGTCGAGGTTGAACCGTTCGATGTACCTCCCTGCGAACTCGGACATCAGCGGAGCTACCTTTTGCCTAAGTAGCTTCTGAACACCGTCCCTCGAAAATGCCCTTCTGATGTTGTTTAGCCTTCCTATAAACTTTACAATTGCCTCAAGCTCTTCATTCAGCTTCTTCAGATCACCCTTAAGTCCTGCAATTTTTCTCTCTACGTCCTTTAGATCTTTCTGTTTCTTCTCTAGCGCCTCCCTCTTCTCATTCAGCTCAGCATTCGTACGCTCGAATTTTCTTAACAGTCCTTCGTGTCTCTTTCTTGCTTCTTCATGCTTTTCCTCATCGTATCCGAGTTCTGCAATCTCCTTCTGAATTCTTTCTCTTTCAGTTTCCAGCCCTCTTAGCCTCTCTAACTCTCCATCGAGCCTTTGCTTTATCTCTTCGCATTTATCTGCAATTGGCTTCAGGCTGTTGTATTCTTCCTTCTTCTTCCTCAGTTCTTTCAGCTCCTTTTCCGGATCATCGGGTTTGTAACCAATCTTTTCAACAAGCCCGTTCAGAATTCCTTCAATTTCACCTATTTTCACATCAATAGCCGAAACCTCTGCTTTAATTTCATTCTCAAGATCGTCAATAAGTTGCATGGTCGTATGGAGTTTCCAGTAAAATCTTGCAACTTCCTCTCTCTTTTTCGCAATCTCTCCTCTTAGTATTTCAATCCTCTCTACATCGATCTTGGATGCGCGATCAATCTCTTTCTCCACTTCCTTCTTTTGTAGCTCCTGCTTCTTAAGCTCCTCTTTAACTCCCTCTAGCTTTCCCTTCAGAAGCTCTATTTCCCCCTGCACTTCATCCTTCACTCTTTCCCTATGCTCCGGAGTCAGCTTTGTTTTGCAGACAGGGCATGTGTCTGCCTCGCCGAGCATCTTCGAAGCATCCTTTAGATCTTTTATCCGTCTCTTTATCCCACCCCGTTCGTTGTTAAGCCTCGATATCTCCTCTTCTATCTCATTCCTTCTGTCTTTTAGCTCCTGCAGTCTGGCATTTTTGGCCTTGATTGTTGGCTCTGGTAGAACCTTCAAAGCCTCAGATAGTAGCTTTTCGATTTCTTGTTCTTTTTCTTCTATCTGCTCGATTGCAGTTCCAACTTTCGTGGAAGCTTTTGTAACAAACTTCTCAATTTCTGACAGCTCCTTTGCCACTTCAACCTCAATTTCTTCTTCAAATTCTCTGCTGTAATCCCTACACAAATCTGTTGTTTCCTTTATCTCGTTCCTTACGTCGGAGATTCTGCTCAAGTCCCTGTTCAGCTGCTCTTTCTCCTTTTCAACCTCCTTTAATTCGCTGGATTTTTCCACATACTCTTCTAAGAATGGAATCTTCTTTATCTCTGGTTCGAGTTCTTCTACCCTCTTTTTAGCCTTTTCAGCCTGCTTCAGTTCATCCTCAAGCCTCTCAATCTCCTTTACCATAGCTTTTATTCCCTCAACCACTTGAGCAAGCTTTATTGCAAGCTCATCATACTTCCTTTTCTTTTCATTCCACTTTTCCAGCTCACTTCTAGCAGCTTCAAGTTCCTCTGCAACAGCGGTCAGCTCTTGCTCGAGATCTTTTATCTTAGCTGTCAGCTCCCCTATCTCTTCTCTAAGTTTATCCTGCTGTTCTCCTCGAACTTCCAGTTCCTTTTCAACTTCTTTAACTTTGGTTTCAAGTCTATTCCTGATTTCTTCGAAGTGGGATACAACTTCCCTCATTTTTTCCCATGCATCTTCTAGCATATCCAGACCAATCAGTCTCCCGAGCAGCTTTTTCCTGTCTTTTGGATCGGCATCAATCAGACTTGCTATTTCGCCCTGCCTTATGAAAATGGAGTTCATTGCCGTCTTTTTATCCATTTTGAGAATTCTAGATATCTCCTCTAAAACAGCCTCCTTCGTGTCGGCAATGACTCCAGCATCGCTCCTCGAAAGTACTGCCTCAACGCTCTTCTTCTTTCTAACCCAGTGCACAGTATACTCTTTATCAACTTCAAACGCTAGCTCGACATCAGCGGAGCTTGCACCCCTCCTTATCATATCCTCAACTTTCTCTCCTCTGACTTTATCCCCAAACAAGGCGAAAACTACTGCATCCACTATAGATGTCTTCCCAGCTCCATTTGGGCCTACGAGCACTGTTACACCAAGAGGAAACTCGATTTCTGTATCAGCATGGGAGATAAAGTCCCTGAGCTTAACCCTTTTAAGAATCATGCTTAACCCCCAAAAACTCCTCAGCGGATTTTATTGCCCCTTTAACATCGTCTTCGGATAGCAGTTCGTAAAGCTCAATCGCCAGTTTTGCGAGTTCTTCATCTCCCAGATACTCGTGCATGATCGACTTGAGGTCTATTGGCCCTTTTGGCAGCTCTTTTAGCTGTGGCTGGCTTAGATCTCTGAAAGATGGCTTACAACTCAAAACTTTGCCCTCAAGCAGCTCGTTAAGTCTTTCGATAACGTACTGTCTGTTTATACCCTCTCCTCTAACAGTAACATGAACGATTGGTGGCTTTGGATAATTTATGTGGTTCAAGATTTCCTCGAGTCTTCCCTCATCAACTTCAACTTCGATCTGAGGCCTGATGTCCAAGTTGATCTCGTGAATTTCAGCTTCATCTCCATCCAGATCCACAAGGTAGAACCCCTTACCCCTCTTGCTCCAAGAGCTTATCTCATCCCTCCTGATAATTTCGGTAGAGCCGGCATAGGCAAGATATCCTTCACCGAATCTGGCTGTAAGCCTTGAGTGCAGGTGTCCGAGAGCATAATAAGTGGCATTTCTCGGTAAATCATCTTCTTTCAGCTCGTAAGCTCCTTCGAAGGGTAAATATTTCTCAACTGCCTGATGAGCAATGAGTACGGATTTTTTGTACTTTTCTGCAACTGTGTCAAACTTCTTAAGTTCCTCCTTGAGTAATTCTACACCTCTGCCTCTAAGATTTGAAATACCAGCAATCAGAACCCCGTCAACTTCTTCCCACTCAAGTCTTCCGATTCCCAAAACCCTGACGTCAAAGAGCTTGTGGGGTGGCATTCCCCGCCTCCTCGGCGTATCGTGATCACCAAGCACTGTATAAACCTTCATTTTACCATCAAGCTTTCTTAATGCGTTTTTGAATACGTAAAGAGCCTTGATTTGTGGCGTTGATGAGTCAAACAAGTCTCCAGAGTGAATTAACACGTCTGCTCTTTCTTCAATCGCTTTATCTATAGCTTCGTTAAACGCATCGTAAAAGTCGTTCTCTCTCTCGTCTAAGTTGTACTGCCTGTATCCTAAATGTGTATCGGATATATGAGCAATTCTCACTCAAAACCCTCCTGATATAGGAATATGGTTTTTCCACCGATTTCTTTCAAACCTCCACAATATCTTTTATCTTCTCAACCTCTTTTCTCAACACCTCGTCTCTCGACTTTTCCTCCTCTTCAGCCTCTCTCACAGCTTCTCTGAGCTTTTTGACGACGTCAATGTCAGCCCCACCTTCTTCAGTCTCCCTCTGCCTTATTTTAACCATAACTGGAGCTCTCGTCACCTCACCCACGATTACAGCTTCACCAACGTTCAAGCCAGGCAAATCATTCAGCAGGCTCTCACTCATCCTTTCTGAACTTTTCCTCACAGCCTTTTGATCCTCAGGATTTGTCATGCGCATTATTATCTGGCTGTTGCACTGACTCAGCGCATCTGGATCGATCCTATAGGGTCTTTGAGTTATCAGAACAAGAAATACTCCAAACTTTCTCCCTTCTGCAGCAATCCTTTTTATGATTCTCTTGGATAGCGTATTTTCTTTATTTGGCACGAATCTGTGAGCTTCCTCAATAAAAACGAAGACTGGATAGGCAAACTGTTGCCCCTCAGCAACCTCATATATCTCGCTGAGGATTCTGAAGGTGACGTAATCTGATACTCTGTCATCCAAACCAGACAGATCGACCACAGAAATATGCTGTGGCTTCAGAAGTTTCTCAATGTCAGTTGTCACAGAACCAAAGACTCTCAGCTTCCTCAACTTTCGGATGTAACTTAAAGCTCTTAAGGCATCTTGATTGTCCTCGCCAATACTCTCAAGCTCCGCAATGAGATCGTCGAGGCTGTAACCGTTCTGGAGGTTATTTATTGCCTCCTGTATCGCATTTGTAATTCTAACCCACTTCTCACTAATTCCACAAACCGTTGCTATCTCTTCAACGCTTAAATCCGAGAATTTCACTTCATAGGTGTTTATCTTCCCTATCTGGCTTTCATCATATCTGCCGATACTTTCTGGTGTTCTGAAGACGCTCACTCTTTTTATCTTACTACCATCCTTTTTCCTCGGTAAAAACACGTAATCTGCATGGGGGTCGATAACAACAATTGTTGCACCCTTCTTCAATAGTTCTTCGAGCAGAACGCCAGCAGTGTAGCTTTTTCCAGCACCAGTTTGAGCTAGGATTGCAAGATGCCTCTTGAATCCTTTTACGCTTATGCTTACGGGAACTGAAGCTCTTGTTATCAGGTGCCCAACAAAAAGCCCTTCATCGCCATACGAGTAGAATTTTCTCAACGCTTCTTCTGGAGCAAGGTAAACATCCTTTCCAGGATGTATTGCTCTCCTAGGCTGCAAAACGTTATCGTTGTAAACAAATCCGAGAACTCTTGCTCTTGCAATGACTCTACTATCAGCCAAACCTGCCTGAATTATTTTCTCAGCAGTATCCAATGCCAAGTTTTCCCTTAAAGCCATGGAGTATGAATAAATTCTATCAATCTGTGCAATTACATCAACTTCTGCATCCTCTCCATCCAAATTTTCAACAGATTTAACGAGCACGTATTCCCATCTCGGTATGGTTCCATCTGCAACAAACAGAAATTCAGTTGGAGTTGCTTCGCTAACAATCAAACCAACTCTACGGAAATCTGACACGTCTATACCCCCTTGGTGTCGCAAATCTGCCCACTATTTCCTCAAACTTGGGCAGATACAGATTCTCAAAAACCTCTCTCCGAAGCTTAACTTCACCATCCACAGCTTTCAACCAGATGTTGTAATTATCTAACCCGCAGTATCCTGCAGCTAATATGTTGAGGATTTCCTCAATGTCCACTCCCGCGGGCTCGGGCCATCCTACCTCGCTAAGCCTGTCATCCAATCCAAAAACCCATGCCGGAACATCAATTCTCATCGGTGTATCGTTTAATGCTGGCAAGATGTGGAATGACACGATTGATGGCAATTCTAGAATCTTTTTCACCACTTTTACCGCCCAATCGATAAAATCTCCATCTCTCGACGCTACTGGAAAATTCGATTTAATGAAGTCCTTTGGATCTCTTATCATGCTCTTGTATGATCTCCTCCACCTTAACGTTGCCCCGAGCTTGAGAGGTATAGTATATCCTGCCGAGCTTGCGTAAGTCAGTATCAGTTGGAAGTCGGGTTTTCTTGCAAGCAACTCCTCCATTAGCTCTCTCAAAATCCCAACATCTGCTGTTTTCTCCAGTTTTTCGAGTTCTTCTATTGCCTTCTTCTTGTCATCCAGCGCCAATGACAGGAGTCTTTCAAGTTTTTCAATTCTCAGCTCATCTTTCACCTCGTCGAAAATACTCTTTACCAAAAACTCCCTGAAAAAAGCTGTCCTGCTCTCCTTGCTTACACCAACGATTGGGATGCTCTTTCTCCTGCAGATATCAAGAAGTTCTATCACTGTTTCAAAGTATCTAAGCATGAAGTCTCTGTCGTTAACGTATCCAGTTTCAATTGGGATGTGTGCAAGTCTTCCATAAATTGAACCATCGAAAAGCAGAAAACCATCGAAACCACCCCTTACAGCTTTGAGTGCTACTTTGTGCTCCAGCCACTCCATCTTTCTGTGGATGAGGTGTGCTGCATCGTATGTTGAATCTGCCGTGAAATCAAAGTCTGCAACGATATCTTTGTATCTTCCACTCTTTGAAAGAGCAATTGCCCTCGCAACGTAAAAGATGCCTCCATTGCTCGTCACCAGATGCGCAGAACTACTATCTATCGCCATTGCGGAAAACTCTGAGGGAGAGCTGTTGGGCAAGTTAAAATCAATCCAGAATTTTTCAAATACTCTTTTAAGCTCTGAAGCGAGCTTGGATGATTTGTATTCGTACTCCTCTTTTATTCTTTCCGATTTTGAGCTTAACTCTCTGATATACGAATCGAGGAATTCTGGCATACAAACACCTCAGAAATAATTCTACCGATATCAGTCGCCTCAATCCTCACATTTCTCCCGACTTTGCTCCTTCTCACAAAACCTACATCTTCAAGCTTTGCGATGTGATGGCTTATTCTCGATCTCTCACCCCTGAACACCTGCGAACCTTTTTTTATGTCGGGATTCAACTTTAAAACCAGCTCGTCGAGAGACTTAACACCATTACCCAAAGCAGAAATTATCTCAAGTTGCTCTTTACCAGGAAAGTCCACAGGCAGTACAGGAATTTCTACGATTTCCTCAATCCCTACTTCCTCATCTTTCTCGTTGTATAGTGGAATTGAAGAAATTAGCTTTGAGCCTGTAATGCATGCAGCTATGTAGGCTGCTATGGCAAAAGTTCTCAATGAGCCAGAGATGTTCAGTATCGTGTTCTCTCCTCTCTCCTTCTCATCCTTTATTATTCGGACAAGCTGGGATGCTGCTCTCATTACGTTCTTCTTATCAATCTCAGCGATTCTGACATCCCAGACTGTTTTTAGCTCGTCAGCCATCTCTTCAGCAATTTTTCTGGCTATTCTCTCTCCACTCGTGTCCTGCTTTCCAACTGCAAGCACAACCTTGCTGACTGGGTACTCTCTCAAAGCCTTAATAGATTCTAGCAGCCTCTCCTTATGATGTCCAACAAAAACTATCTGAATCACAGTGGTTGATTGATTTCATAATACTTAAATTTTTTGTTCAACTAAGCTTTGCACTTAAACCCCTAATTTTCTTTGACTTTAGGTGCAGGTGAAAAAGTTTGGGTGCAGAAGTCAGGCTCAATACCCAACTCATGCATCTCATGTATTAAGACTACAATGTTATGAGCTATTGCCTTACACAGCAATTCATTTTTCTGGGCTATGAAGTTCTTTGATTTTAGCTTATCACCAAATTTCGTTTTTAGCATGTGGATGCTATGCGTTATGAAGCTAGGACGTGTCCACTTAACATAAACACCACCTCAACCGATTATAGTACAGCATAAACAACTTACAAAACATATTCCAGTTTCTAACAGGATTCAAACAACTAATCGAGCAAAAGAATATCTTTATCCTTTGCTTTAACGAAGAAAACACTGATTCAACTAAGCTTCTCTCACCGAAAGGACTGATGTTCAAACTCTAAACTCAAGCTCTTTAAAGCATCAACTAGCCAAGGAGCCTTATCTATAATGAACCTAGGCTTATTCTCGCAGTATTTCATTACTTCCTTTACAAAGGATCTCGTTAGATAATTCCTTGTTGTATAAACTCTCATAAGAATTAGCTCATTCCTTTCCACATCAACCGCTGAATAAACATAATACTTCTTTTTCCTTGCCTTAACAACTGTTTCATCTAAGGCAATCAGATTTCTTTGTCTTTTCTCTGTTGTAACTGGTAGCTTCTCTTCAAATTTCTTTATCCAGTTCCATACTGATGTTTTAGAGACTGGATGAAGCTCTGACAGAATTCTTGCAGTTCTTCTTACCGATGATGTTTGGATGTATGTTGCTATACCAAGTATTTTGATTTCGAGAGGTACTTTTGTTTCTCTCGAAGACTTTTAATTCTTCTACAATTTCCTTTACTTTTAGCATAATAATGCATAATTTTCATTTATAGTTTTATGCTAATGTGGACAGGTCTTGAAGCTAAAAAGAAAGATGATAAAAAAATCCTTGAAGAATATGAAATTGCTTATAAGGATGAATCAAAAAAGTTGAAAGCATCCGTAAAGTCGAGCATCTTATTTTTAGAGAGGTACAGAGATTTACTTAAACCACATGGGAAACTTCTGACAATAATGGATGAGCCCATTCTTAATACTAAAAGCAATAAACCAATTAGAGATTGGATTAAGAAGAATTTTATCATAAAAGCTGTCATCTCTCTTCCTCAAAATACTTTCGTAAACGCTGAGAGTGGAGTTAAAACATCGGTTCTATATTTAATTAAAAAAATACGACCAGATGAAAAACAACCAAGCGTATTCATGGCTGTTAGCGAGAATATAGGACATAACGATCCAGGAAAACCAACCCCAGAAAAAACGACTTATCACAAATCTTGGAAGAATTTAAAAGATTTGAGGCGTAATAATGGCAACTTGTTTTATAAGGGGAATTGATAATGAATTAGAAAATGACACCTCTAGATTAGATGTGCATTATTTTGATCCTGAATACACTAACATAATCAAAGAACTGCAAAAATTGTCTGGCGATAAAATGAAGTTAAGCCCCTTAGAGGAGCTGTTAGCCAACTCAAAAACAAAACTAACTGGAGGAGCTACACCTAAGGGGGCAGCATATCTACCAGATGGGGTAAAATTTGTTAGAGTTCAAAATGTTAAAGAATTTAGATTAGATTTAGATAATGTAGTATTTATTCCCAAGGTCATTCACGAGACTTCACTGAAACGTTCTAAATTAAAGCCCAAAGATGTTATTCTGACTATAACTGGTGTTACCTATGGAATTTCTGCTGTTGTTCCAGATAACATTGGAGAGGTAACATGAATCAACATTCAGTTAAAATAGAGGTTAACCAAGAGATTATAGACCCTTATTATTTATGCTGTTTCTTGAATAGTGAGTTATGCAAGACTCAGATGGATAGAGAGGTCACTGGAGGAACGAGACCTGCTTTAGATTATTCTGCAATTAAAAAACTACTAATTTTATATCCAAAAGAACTTGAAACTCAAGAAGAAATAGCTAAATTAGTTTATAAAATTGTAGATGATGCCTACTCCAAACTAGAAAGACGTAATAAGATTCTATCAGAACTTGATGAAATAGTTTTAGAAAAACTTGGAATTGAGTTACCAGAGGAGTATGCAAAGAAGTGTTTTGAGGTGAACCCCTATTTTGAGACAATAAGTTAAGCATCAGTATTTAAACCCACCTCCATTTCAAAGTCTTCAGGTGACTTATACCCCAAAGACGAGTGCAACCTTTTTCTGTTGTAAACCTCTTCTATAAACTCACCAATATTGCTCATTGCATCTGAGAAAGTCTCATACTCATTAAGATGGACTTCTTCAGTCTTCAATGTTCCAATGAAGCTCTCAACAAATGCATTATCATACGGGTTACCTTTCCTGCTCATGCTGATCCTAATGCTGTGCTCTTCAAGGCAGCTAACGTATTCACTGGATGCGTACTGCACACCCTGGTCTGAGTGATGAATCATTGGTTTACGATTTCTTAGAGCTTTTTTCAGAGCACTAAGGGTTAGCTGAGCATCTAAATTCCTACCTAATTCCCAGCCAACACATCTTCTGCTGAAAACATCAATTATTACTGCTAAATAGATGTATTCCTTGAGTAATCGGATGTAAGTGATATCAGCAGCCCATACCTGGTTGATCCTGTTTACTTCGAGGTCCTTTACCAGATTAGGGTACTTCCTGTAGTTGTGGTTGGAATCGGTTGTTATTGGTTTGAAAATCTTCTTTACACACAGCAAGTTGTCCTCTCTCATTAATCTGAGCACCTTCTTGTGGTTCACCCTGTATCCTCTGTTTCTTAATTCCACTGTAATTCTTCTGTAACCATAAGCAGGGAATTCAATGGCAATGTTCTGTATCAGGTTTCTGAGTTCCATGTTATCTTCATTGTCTCCATCCAACTTTCTCCATCTGTAGTATCCACTCCTGCTAACCCCCAGTAACTCTACTGCCTTGATAACTGGTATTGATGTGTCTGCTTCTCTGATTAGCGTGTATTTCACCTCCTTTCCTTTCTCAACCTCTCCAATGCATTTTTTAAAAAGGCGTTTTCTGCATAGAGCTTTCCCACAAGCCTCTCTAGTTCAGCTATTCTGCTCTCCTTGCTTGCAGCTCCATTCCCTCTGAATGCAGATTCCGGATCCTTGTTGTATTCTCTCTTCCATCTTGTTATCATGGATGGATTTAGATTGTATTCTCTTGAAACCTGAGCCAATGTTTTTCCAGCATCAAGCTCAGTTATAACTGAGATTTTGAACTCTCTCGTGTATTTTCTTCTTTTGCTCATTATTCACCCCTTCAATTTTATTGCTTAACTTAATTGTCCACTTTTGGGGGGTGCACCTCAGTTTCACGGCTTTTTAAGAACCGAGCATGTTTTTTAATATTAGACATATCATAAGCTTTTCTTAGTTTTTCTTTCAACTCATCTGGAGAAAATAAGGCAAAGTGATATCCGGGATTGATTTAAATGAAACATGTTCCCCGATGGAGAGTAATCTTTCAGAAGAGTTGAAGTCATTCATAGAAGGAAGAGAAGTTAGCGGCTCTGTTTTCACTGTTTACATTTCATTTGAATCTGAAAAAATTGAGAACAAAACCCCTTTGGGGAAATTACTGGTGAGTGAAACTATTTGAAATATACTCCCTGTCAGTTATTCTCTCACCAAATTTGTATTCTGGAGGTGGTTCTCCCTTCTCATACAACAAAAATTCCATCCTACAACCACATTTTGGACATGTAGGTGCCCAAGGTTTGATGAAATCAGTGATTTTTCTCTGAGCCATAATTACAATGCCCAACAATCTCTTGAACTTCCTCTTCAATCCTCTGCTGTAAATTCCATAGTGTCTGATTGTTTTGAAGTTCTTTTCCGGAATGTGGTCTATGATAGCTGAAATGAATTCCTCCACTTCCATAGTAACAAAGTGTTTCACTTTGTCGTCATCCTCATACCAGAATACGACTTCTTCACCGTCATAAGAGCTAATTCTGCTCTCAGCAACTGCAGGATGTCTGATATACCTTCCATGCTTTATCATTCCCTTTTTGTTGTTTATCGTGTCCTTGGCTCTAACGTAGAAACCATCTGGATACTTCTTGAACATGTTATCTATGAGCTTTCTGTTCTCATACGTATCCTCAATCTCTTCTTTCAGGTTGGTAAGTAGCTGATACTGCCACGATTTTCTGAACAGTTAGTCAGCTTCGCTGGCAACCTTGTCAACGTAGTTGACTAAGTCTCGTAAGGAAAGTAGTTAACATCTACCCATTCACTGTTTTGCTTAAAAACCACTTCGTGACAAGACAATGCAGGTGGGGATTAAATTTCATCCTTGCGTAGGTGTGCAGAACAACTATTATTCCCGGTTTTGCTTTATAATCGAGTATCCATTCCATCACATTTGCTATTTCAGGGCATTGAAAACAAGTAGTATCCCCTATCCCTGCATGTGAGCATTCTTTCAACTTCTTCAACATGATTGCTAAGCCTGTGCTTTAACTTGTAAACATCCCAGTTGTGGTTGTGGGAGAAGATGTGGTTTATTGTAATCCTATCAGAAGAATTTATATGTTGTTTGTTCAAATCTATACTTGGTGTTTGCTGCACAACAAACACTGGGGGTTGTACCTTAAATGTTGTGGTGCAACCTCTAAAATCTATACTTTATACTACTAGCAAGAAAATCAAAGAAAGATTGAAGCGACGTGGACTGCTCATAGACACAGAAGCAGAATGGGAAGTACATGACCCCCATCCCGATATGCCTACCAAGTTTTCGTTGGCTACGCCTACCCTGAACTCAAAGAAGATGCAGAATGCATATGCTCTTCTCATGGTCTTCATCTGGCAGATTGCCCAGTTCATGGATGGATGTGTGTCGCAATCTACCCGAGAGCAGTTTACGAGATCGAGGACCCATCACATTGGTGGAAAATTAGAAAAGAAAATAGAATTCCTATAAAAGTAAGATGATGACGGCTTTGATCACCTGCTGACTGTGAGTGATACTACCGAAAAATCCAATTCCGAAAATAACCAGCATTCAGCACCAATTCAAACTGAAATAAGATAAAGATTGCTTTTACAAGCTTACAACTTCATCCAGCTCATCCAGAATTCTCTGCAAATCTTTCAAGAGCTTTACAGCCTTTTTACCATTATCTGTAAGCTCATACTTTAACTTACCCTCCTTCGTAGTGCTGCTGATAAGACCTGCAGAACCCATCTCCTTCAATCTCCTGGTTAAAGTATCAGGATAAGCATTCAGAGTTTTTAAAAGCTCGTTAAAAGACATTGGAGCTTTATTAAGCAGAAGTAGTATTTCTGCAAAATGTTTGCGGCATATATAATCCCTCATCATATCTTGCGAAACTATTTTATAATAATAATTGTAACTACGATTAATCGTAGTTAGGTGTAACCATGAACAACAAGGGAAAACTCGGTATCGACATGATAGCTGGATTAACAATATTCATGCTCAGTTTCATATTCATAGCACAGTACATTCCATCCATATTTGCTGTAGAGAGGGGAGAGATTAGTCT
>MTMJ01000048.1 GCA_002010045.1 Archaeoglobus sp. JdFR-22
GTAGTTTTTACCAGCTAGCTCAGAGAATCAGTTTTGCGGAGAAGTGGGTTAAGGAATTTTTGAATTTTGGTTAAGTAAGTTATGTCAAATACTATAAATACTTTGTAATATCTTAAAATCTTTCCAATATCGGTCATAGATTATCTTTAAGTCATCATCATCTTGGAAGTCATAGTGTCCAAGATCAACATCTCTGCTTGAGAAAACATACTCATCGTCGCTGACTACATGACCCATAAGCATCTTCTTTATTGCAGTTGGCATACCCAAGCGGTCTGATTGTTGCGAGAAGAATTTACGCATGTGCTTCATCCTGAGCTTTGTTTTACCTATAGCAACCTCAAGCTTCCTGAAATCCTTCCGCATTGTACACTCAGCAAAGAACCTATCTGTCTTGAGAGGAACATTGTCAAGGTACTCGATTAATGCATGTTTGGCTTCTTCGTTGAAGAATGTAACTCTGTCTTCGAAATCTTTGGTTATCTCTGCCTGCAGATAAACAGTCCTGTTCTCAAGGTCAACATTCTCCATTGTCAGCTTGTAAAGTTCCATTGCTCTGATCCCTGAGGTAGCAGCAAGCAGGATAGCAGCTTTCAGTCTTAAACTCTCAGATTTGAACTTGAGGGAATCAGCTTGTTTGATAAGTTCTTGAATGTGCTCTTTCTTGATTATCAGCTTTCTACGCTTTGGAATTCTCGGTAATCTGATTTTATCTGCTATTGGTGCGTTGATCTGTCTTAACAGTCTCTTTATATCAATTACATGACTTCGTAATGTTTTGGGTGCAAGTTCTGATTTTAATTTGTGTAAATACTTAATTATGTCCTTATAATTACATGAGTAACACATTTCTTCAGAAAATCGAATCAATCTATTTCGCACGGTTTTTATTTGTTTTTCACTTGTGCAGGATGTCTCCATCTGGAAAATAATTTCCTCGATGTCGTTTATTGTCCAATTAAAAAGAATGCCCCGGCCGGGAATTGAACCCGGGTCAGAGAGTCCGCAGCCCTCGAGGATATCCACTACCCCACCGGGGCGTATTTAATCACTTCAGCTTTATTTTTTATGAGTAGTGATTATGTAACATCGGGGTTAATATTCGTTTGTCTTTTATGGTCAATAAGAATCTTAATTTTTTGTCGTTACTAATAATCTACTACTGAAACCTAAGCAGAATGATAAAGCTCTTTTATCTCAAATTTCAGTTCTTCTTCAATCAACCTTCTCAACAAATCATCCATTTTGCTTTCTGTACATGCAACTATAACACCACTGCCTTGATGTGCAGCTTCAACACAAACATCTTTGGCACCGAAAAAGATTGGCTCAACCCTTATTTTTCTGCATGCAACGAGTGCTTCGGTGCCTACTGCAACAACAATACTTCTTGGCTTTTTTTTAACGAACTCCCTGAATGCATCCACATTTATTCTTTTACTTCCACCCTCTCCAATATCCGGAACCTTGACAATCACCACTTCTCCTTTCTTTGGCGGTTCAAACCCACTTATTGGCTTTATAAGAATATCCTCTCCATCACTTGCGGAAGTCATCGCAATACCATTGCCCTCTTCAGCCCTGCCTGCATAAATATAGCCGTCCTGGAACTTATACTCGATTTCATCTCCCTCCTCAATATCTCCAACAGCAAGTGCAACAATCGATTTAGAATAGAGCTTTTTTACGAGTTCTTCGGAGAAAAAATGAAGGTCAAGGAGGTTTTTGTTAAGCCAGTCCCTTCCTCTTTCTGTAACTTCGTAATACCCCTTGTGCACGATTTGAATGAATCCTTCTGTTATCAGATCCTTGAAATGTTCTGAGATTGCCTGAGGAGTCAATCCGAATTTCTTTGCTATATCTCTCTGATTGCACTGCTTTTTTACAAGTTCTGATAAAATGAGCAACTTCATCGTATCTTTTCTGCTTAACAACAATCTCATTAATATAATCATTAAATTAAACTTTAAATCTTTTCCCATTTCAGATGCTAACAAGAAACAGTAAAATAGATTAATATGCTGCAGAACAAAGACTATGCACACTAAAATCGGAACGCTTGACCTGATTGATGGTATGGAAATTGCTGGAGCGCTAAGATCTGCTGGAATTAAGGTTGAAATAAAGCCATACTTTGACGTTGAAATTGAAGAAGTTGGATACATAAGGGGAAGGATTGATGAACTTGTCAGAAAGTACAGTGGAACTGAGTATGAAGGAATTGTTAGAGAATGGGAAGGCTATCTGAAGAAGGGGGAAGAGATTCTGAAGAGACCGATGAGCGCTGATGAGTTTATATCTTCATTCGTGAACATGTTTGTTGAGCCTTCAGGAGTTTCTGACCCTGAGGAGTTTCTGACGGCAAGCATTGAAAAAATATGCGAGGAGAGAAATGTCAGCCTTGATGATCTTACAGGTGAGGCGAGAGCGGAGATTCTGATTGAGGCTTTTCGGAACTCAGAAGAAGATATAAAGAAAAACTTGGAATATGGATTGAAAAGGAGCAGGTATGAGTATGTAGCATATAAACTTCTTGAATTCTCCGGAATCGATGAATGTGGGGATGTTGAAGAGCTTGCTGATAATATTGAGATAGATGTGGAGATTGAGGATGCTGAGGAGGCTGAGAAGCTCGATATAAATGTCAGACTGAAAATAGATGTAAGGAAGGTGTGCGATGTATATACAAGTACTGCTGATGCCCTTTATGAACGAAGTAAGTTACTGAAAGTTATTGAAGAGTTCGATGAAGCATTCAAACTGCTTGTGGTTGCGGATATAGCTACATCAACCCACAGATACCTGGAAGGGAAAGGGAAGGTCGAGGTTGATGAAATTGTTGAAGTTCTGGAGAGTTTCGAACTTGGTGAGAACATAGATGTGAGCATGGATGATGAGGCTGCAAGAGAGCTCTTAAAGCTGCTAGAAAAAGAGGAACTCGTTAAAATTAAGAAGGGACGGATTAAAGCTTTAGACTGAGTTGGACTGTGCCTCATCTCTTCTTTTTCAGCTTTGAGCAAGAACTTAACGACTCTGATTTTTATCATTCCTCATTCTGAGTTTTATTAACAGCACAGAATGTTGCAAACGCCCTCGAAAAAAGATGGCAATCATCCATATCCAGAATAGGAGTGGGCTCGGCCGGATTCGAACCGGCGATCTCCGCCTCGTAAAGGCGGCATCATAACCTGCTAGACCACGAGCCCGGTTTTCTGGCTGAAATTAACTTGTTATAAGCAATGAGCTTTCTGTTTAAATTATTTACCTTTCAGCATATGATATCAATAAGAGTTAAAATAACCCATTTTTTCAATTTAATCGTTACTTTTACGTTTTTCATCAAAATAACTGTATTTAAAAATTATAAGGATATTCGATTAAATTTACTGAAATATCTGAACAATGTTACTGAACTATCCTTCATACTCGTATAAATATGACAAAATCAATTTTAATTAAATGGGGTGTTTCAAATGATACTGTCGAAATGGAGAGTTAGTGCCATAGTCTTTCTTATGCTATTGATAGCTATTGTTGTGAGTGCAGAAGAACCTCCAAAACTTCCAATGTCTATTTACGGTAAAGTAAATGTGGATGGGACAGGAGATTTGCCAGCAGATGCGAAAGTCATTGCAAAAGTGGATGGTGACATGGTGGATGAGTTTGAAGTTAATGGCGAAGGGTGGTATGGTGTTCCAGAAAAAAGCAGACTCATTGTTCCGGAATGCGACTCATTTGAACTTGTAGTTCAGGCAGATGGTGTTGATCAGAGTCAGGGGACATTCACATGGGAATCGGGAGCTGTGGCAAGAATTGACCTGACATACATACCCGGGTATTTCCCAACTCCCACACCAACCGCTACTCCTGAAGAAACAGGTGCTCAGCAAACTCAGGGTAGAGGAGGTGGTGGTGGATTATTTGTACCGCCCCAGTTACCGGAATCCACAGCACCGGAGACTTTCACGGAGGAGACTTCAATCTCGGCAACAACTCCATCCGAGAGTCCAGCTGCATCCATTCCTGAGACTCCTGAACCAAAACCAACTGCTGCGGAGAGCGCTCCATCAGAACCGGAAGAGGTGAGAGCTCCAGCAGTCTGGTGGCAGCAACCAACAGTCAGTATTCTGTTCATTGCAGTAATTATTGGTGGTATTGCGCTGATACTTTACTTTACTAAAAGATAAACTGTTTTTTATTATTTTTCCTTCAGCCTTTTATCTGCCATGATGCATGCACCTTTTGACACAGCAAGCTCATCGTCAAGAATTTCAATTATAGGAGAAAAAGGAGACATCAATTCTGAACATACGCACTCTTTTAATTTTTCTTTATCAAGATTCATACCAATCCTCCCCCCGAAAACAACCGCATGAGGGTCGAGAACTGTCACAACATTTGCAATTTGCCTGCAAAATGACCTGAACTCTTCAGTGTTGTAAAAGAACTGCCTGTCTTTCATTAAATCCCTTACATCCCTGCCGTACTTCTTCTTCAATGCCCATCCCCCAAATTTTGACTCAAGATGACCTCTGCCACCACAATGGCACTCCTCGTCACCCCCCACAACAACATGGCCTACTTCTCCAGCAAGTCCGTTACCCCTGTAAAGTTCTCCATTTATTATTATCCCGCTGCCAACACCTGTGCCGACAGTGACTGCAAAAATATTCGGGAATCTGAATATATGGTGAGAAAAAATGGCAAAACAGTTTGCATCGTTCTCAAGAAATAGTGGAATTGAAAATGAAAGTTCCGGAATTAACGGTAGATTGGGGGCATGCAGAGGTTTTCCCTCTTTTATCCAGAGGGCGATACCCGCTCCGATGGCATCAATTCTGTGTTCCTCAACGAGCTCATTTAAAATTGAATTTAAATTCTGGATGTTTTTTTCTGTGGAGAATGTATCAATGTAACTGAACTCTCCATCGTAAACAACGCAATCAATATTTGTTCCCCCGATATCAACTCCAAGAATTTTCATGGTAAAAATCTTTCGGCAAGATTAAAAATTTAGCTGTAATATCGGTAAATCATGGGAAAAATATATGAAACAGTCAAAGAAAATGATACTATGCTAACTCTTTCAGAAGGTGAGAAAGCAGTTAAGTTAGCAAGAAGATCCATAGAGAACTACCTGTCAAAAAAAGAAATAATTTCAGATAGGTTCAGCGGGATTTTTGAAGAGAAGAGAGGAGTTTTTACCACTTTAAACAAAAATCATAATCTCAGAGGTTGTATTGGTTTTCCTTATCCAATTAAGAGGCTTGATGAAGCAATAATAGAGTCTGCCATCGCTGCTGCGGTAGATGACCCTCGTTTCCCCCCCGTTGTAATTGAGGAGATGGAAGATATCTCAGTGGAGGTTACTGTTCTGACCCCTCCTGAAAAGCTCAATGTAAGGAAAGAAGAACTCCCCAACCACATTGAAATTGGAAGACATGGGCTTATGGTATCATCCGGATACTTTTCTGGGCTCTTGCTACCTCAGGTGGCTGTTGAGTATAACTTTGATGAAGAAGAATTTTTATCCCAGACATGTATGAAGGCAAACCTTCCTCCCGATTGCTGGCTGATGGAAAACGTAGATGTCTTCAGGTTTGAGGGTCAGATTTTTCAAGAAAAAGAGCCTAATGGAGAGGTAATTGAATCATCTCAGGCATTCTGTCGGAGTTAGAAACCGAGAAATTATGGTGAATAACCGGAATCACGGGAGATAAATTAATGGAAAGAATGAGGGGGAACAAGAGTGGAAAAATTTTAAATATAATTCCCTTTATGTATTTTCAGTGGTTGGCATGATTAATACAATAGTTGCAGGCGAGGTTTTGAAGTCTATTACCCGTGCAATGGTCGCTCTGGTGAGTGAAGCCCGCTTTCATTTTATGGCAGACAAGCTTCACAGTAGAGCTGTCGACCCGGCAAACGTTGCAATGGTAATAGTTAACGTTCCAAAAGAGTCTTTCGAGGTTTACAATCCCAATGGCGAAAAAACAATTGGAGTGGATGTGAACAGAATTTTTGAAATCTCCAAGTCAATCAGAGGCGATGAACCCGTGGAATTCAAACTTGAAGATGATACTTCACTCAATGTAAAATTTGGGAGCGTTGAGTATTCAGTCGCTCTGATTGATCCATCTGCGATAAGAAAGGAACCAAAGATCCCGAATCTTGAGCTACCAGCGAAGATTGTGATTGATGCAGGCGAATTCAAGAAAGCTATTGTGGCAAGTGACAAGATAAGTGACAGGGTTCTTTTCAAAAGCAGTGAAAATGGTTTTTCTATTGAGGCTGAAGGGGATGTGGATAGAATAACCTCCTTCATGAGTGAAGCTGACCTTATTGAGTTTAATAAAGCTGATGCACGGAGTATGTTCTCAATAGAATATTTAAAGGAATTTATCAAAGTAGCTTCCCCGGGAGACACACTCACAATTTACCTTGGAAATAACTATCCTGTGAGACTTGTTTTCGAGGTTGCCGGAGGAAAAGTTGGAGTGGAATACATACTCGCACCGAGGATTGAGGAATCAGAGTAAACTATATGGCTGCATATCTCCCTCTGCTCCCTTTTTTCATAAAATATCCTTTCATAAAAGCTGCGAGGTTTTTTCTTGACGAAGAATTCAGAGATATTAAGGAATTTCTTAAATCAGACAGGACAGTAGATATTGAGGCAAAGAAATCCGGAGAACAGATCGTTTTATCGATTTTTAGAAAAGTAGAAGAACCTATTTTCCCCGAATACGGTTTTATCTGCTCAGCATGTGAGGAGAAAGAATGTAAATCCTACTGTCCGAAGAATGCAATAAAAAAAGAGATAAACTGGAGCATCTGCGACCTGTGTTGCGAGTGCTTCAAACACTGTCCGAAAGTAGAGGGTTATGAAGAGATCAAATTCAAAGCAAAAGAGTCTGTTTTGCCATTCTTATATTCCAGATTGATTGTTTCCAGCCTTGACGACTGGGTGAGGAGAAAGTTTGCGGTTGTGATGGCAAGAAGATATAGAGAGATTATAAAAAGGGAAGATTCCTCATTTAAAAAATATTTACTTGCTCTGCTATTTACTGACTTCAAAATAAAAGTCTCAGATGGATTAAACGGTAAAAAGAATACATACAGAGTGCATATTTCATCATATCTGAAAGCACCATCTCGCATAAAATCAGAGAAATGGAGGCTAATCAATAAAAAACTTGAAAAAGGATTTGTGGAGATAGAACAGGATGATTTCATAAGACTGATTGAGGAATTCCTCAGAGAAAGGCTTGTGGAGAAAATTCAGATTGATGATGAGATAAAGAAACTGATTGAACCCTCGCTGAAAGTCATAGAACCGGTTGTCTTCGAAGAAAAGAAAAAAGCAGGGCAATTAAAATTTGATAAGACGGACACTTCCTGCTTTCCTCCATGTATGAAGAAGATTCTTGAGGATTTGAAGAGCGGAGTTAATATTCCCCATACGGCAAGGTTTGCAGTAACATCCTTCCTTCTGAACGCAGGACTTGATGTAGAGGAAGTCATTACTCTGTTTCGCAGTGCCCCGGATTTTAACGAAGAGAGAACCAGATATCAGGTGGAACACATTGCAGGTGCGAAAGGAACTGAATATGATTGTCCTGCGTGCGACACGATGAGAACATACCACAACTGCGTTAAGAATTGCGACACCTACCACCCCCTCTCTCTTTATGAGAACTGTATGAGGAACAGGTCACATACTGTCAAATCTTATAAACCTGCAGAATAACCTGGGGTAATGAGAATTCTCGAGATGCAGCTTAAAGGAAATGAGGGAGAAATCAAGCTCATTCCAGAAAATCTTGATGACCTCTGGCATCTTAAGTACATAATAGAACCGGGAGATGTAGTTTTCTCTCTGACAAAGCGAATCAGTGAGAGTTCTGATAAACTGAGGAGTGATAAAGAAAAAGTTACCGTCAGGATAGGAATAAACGTTGAAAAAGTTGAATTTCATAAATTTGCAAACAGATTGAGAATCTCGGGTATTATTGTAGCAGGTGTTGAGGGTTCTGGCCACCACACTATCAACATCCCGGCTGGAAAAGAACTGAGCATAATTAAAAAATGGAAAGACGAGCAGCTTGAGAGGATAAGGTATGCAGAAGAACTCTCAAAGAAGCCAGAGGTTGTTATCCTGACAATTGAAGAGGGTGAAGCCATAACTGGTGTTTTGCGGCACTGGGGTGTTGAAGAAATCTCAGATATAAGGAGAAGTTACGGAAAAGAAAGTTCCCAGAGAATGGAGTTCTTTACAGAGGTTATATCTCTCTTAGAAACGCTTGACTTCAGGTACCTCGTTATCGCAGGTCCAGGATTTGCAAAAGAAGATTTTGCTAAATCTCTTAAGGAAAAATCTCCTGAAATTGCAGAAAAATTCCTTATTGTGGATACATCGACAATTGGTACCAGAGGTTTTATCGAGGTTTTGAAGAGGGGAACACTCAACCGAATCGTTGGCGAAATCAGAATTGCTAAAGAGGCAGAATACATGGATAAACTTCTTGAAGGTATTGCAACAGGTAGTAAAGTAGCATACGGGATTGAAGAAGTTAAAAAAGCGTTCAACTATGGTGCAATCGATATATTGCTTGTCGCTGATGAATTTCTGAGGAATGAAAGAGAAGAATGGGATATCGACAATTTTATGAAAGATATTGAGAACTCCTCTGGGCAGGTGGTTATTATGAGTACGGAATTCGAGCCGGGAAAAAGGCTTCACGCACTCGGTGGTATCGCAGCACTTTTGAGATTTGATATCGCCTGAAAATATACGTGATTATTATCAAATAAATCACCCAAAACTTTAAAAAGATTCAAAATTACTTTTTTAAAAACTTAAATGGAGTAGTAAAAAGGAGAGGTCGTATATGATACCAGGTGGAATTGGCCCACACGAGCTGATGTTGATATTGATAATAGTATTTCTGCTATTTGGTGCAAGTAAACTCCCTCAGCTCGCAAGAAGTGTAGGTAAGGGAATGGGAGAGTTTAAGAAGGCTCAGAGAGAATCTGAGGTCGAGCTCAGAGAGTTCGAGAAGGAGCTCAGAGAAAAAGGCCACATCGAAGAGAAGAAAGATAAGATTGAAAAACTTGCTCTCGATTTAGGGATAGAGACGGAAGGAAAAACTGAAGAAGAAATTCTCGATGAAATAAACAAGGCAATTCCAAAAAGCGCTCCCTGATTGTCCGAACTTTTAGATTACATATCTATCTATGTCTACAATTTTTCTGTTGCAGTAGTAGCACTTTGCCACAACCTGATTCTCCTCCAGTGTAATGTAAAATCTCCTTGTTATTGGCTCTCTGCTGTTTGTAATACAATTCCTGTTTGGACACGTAAGAATTCCTTCTATCACTTCAGGTAAATTTACTCTGAACTTCTTTTGAATCTCGAAATCTTTGATGAGATTTATTGTGGCTTTTGGAGCTATAAGGGAAATTTTGTTGAGTTCTTCTGCACTTATGAACTTTCCCTCAACCTTGACAATGTCCTTCTTCCCCATTTTTTTGCTCGGGACATTCATTGCCATTGAAACCGGTTCTGTGCTCTGATGGTCGATGCCAATGATTCTCAATACAAGAACAGCCTTTCCTGAATCTATGTGGTCAATAACTGTCCCCTCTTTAATTTTTGTAATTGTAAGCTGCTCCCCCATTTTATCAATCCTCCTTTACTCAATCATTTCGCTCAAAATTGCCATTCTCACAGGGACTCCATAAAAAGCCTGCTGGAAGTACTTCGCATGCGGTGTGCCATCAACAGAATGGTGGATTTCATCGACTCTCGGAAGAGGATGCATGATTATTAAATCCTCTCTTGCGTTCTTCAAAGAATTTACATCAATTTTGTAACTTCCCGCTACCCTTCGGTACTCTTCCTCGTCAGGAAATCTCTCTTTCTGAATTCTGGTCATATAGAGGACATTAATTTCATCAATAATTTCGCCAAGTGAGGCAAAGCTTATGTCACCGTCAATACCCTCAAGAAACTCTTCCGGCAACCTGAGGCTATCAGGACTGACCAGATAAATCCTGGGATTAAAGAGGGTCAGCGCTTTAATTAAAGAATGAACTGTTCTGGAGTATTTCAGGTCCCCCATAAGGGCAATCTTGATATTTTTCAGAGAAGACTCCTTATTTATTGTGTATAGGTCAAGAAGCGTCTGAGTTGGATGCTGACCTGCTCCATCCCCGGCATTTATGACAGGAACATCCGAGTTCTCAGCAGCAAAACGTGCTGTTCCTTCGAGTGGATGTCTTATTACTATTGCATTGACATATCTGCTCACAACCCTCACTGTGTCGGCAAGCGTCTCTCCCTTTGCAACACTGCTTGCTTCCTGTGCAGTCATGTTGATTACATCTCCTCCAAGCCCCTTCATCGCAGCCTCAAAACTCATTCTCGTGCGTGTAGAAGGCTCGAAGAACAGATTTGCAAGCAGTCTATTCTCAAGTATTCTGCTCTTATCCATTCCTTTCGCAAAAGGCTCAAAAGATTCAGCTTTTTTCAGGATGTACAGAATCTCATCCTTACTTAAATCGTCAATTGAAATTAAATGACCGAATCTCGACATCACCACTTTTTGTGATAATGAGAATATATCATTTTCTAAGTTTCATCCTGTTTTTAATTACTGATTTTTCCGGATATATTGCCTGAGAATACTTGCAAGGATTATTCCCAGGATAAAAAGGCTCCAATCGTATTTACCAAGCTTATTTGACTTTATTAGAGGCGTTTCAACAATTTTCTCCTTCGATGGTTCAGGAACTGGAGATTGTGTCTCAACAGGCATAATTTTTTCAGGGAAAGAAGTTCTTTCAGGTGGTTTTTTGGTCATCGAAATGGTGGGCATTCTGACCTCTGCAACCTCAGCAATAGCAAAAACGCTGAACGAGGTCAGATTAGAAGTATAGTGAAGGTATCTGTCATCTTCACTTTCTTTCTCAGATTGAACCTCAACCCATTCTCCAGATTTGGTATTAAATTTGATGAGAACAGGTTTACCATATTCGAGAATTTCTTTTGAAATTCTGAACTTCAATGTCCCTTTTATTCCATTCTCTACCTTAATCCCATATTTTGAGACAACAACCTCAAACATTGAAATAACAGAGTATCTGTCAGGAATTTCTTTAAATTCTTTGACATAACCGACAGTGACTGTGAGGGTCGCTGACCCCTCCGAGATGACTTTTATTTCCGTTAGATTTGTCAATTCAACCATTCTGGGTGGAAGAGTTAGAGTAACTTCCTTACCAGACTTAAAGTACCTGATTTCGCTGTGCGTTACTTCACTTGTGGCTTCCATTCTTGGTGGAATTATACTGATACTTCCGCCTCCACCCCCACCTCCACTTCGTATAACACGTGTTGGCTGAGTCGATTCCGTCTTCACCGACATATTAACCCATGTCTCATTAATTAATCCTGATTCATCTACAGTCCTTGTTCCTATCTCATATTCAGTCCCCGGATTCAGATTGGTTGCTTCATAATAATTTGTTGTGACATTCGCAACCCATACTCCATTCAGATACACCATTACATGGCTGAAATCGAAATTAGATGGATTAACCCACATCCAGTTTATCGATGATGTTCCAGTTTTTGCCTGCAAATCTTTGATGGATTGAGGAGGTGAGCTGTCGTATACAGTTATTGACATGGTGATGTTGTCAGTACCATTGTATCCATCTGAGACTCCAAAATCAACGTAATGGACACCTGCATTCCCTGTCTGAGTTGTCCAGTTGCCCTTGCCCGTTGTGGCACTGAAATCTGTAAAAAGGTCAGTTCTGTTACAGAAATACGTAATATTATCTCCATCCGCATCGGTTGCATTCAATTCGATGAACACCGTCTCATTCTCAAACACTGTTAGATTTGAAAGATTTGTTAGCACCGGTGGATTATTCGGAATTTCAGTTGTCTGATTCACCCATGTGGTGTTAATATTTCCTGCTGAATCTACGGTGCGAGTAGAAATTGTGTGATTCCCATGGGGCAGAAATGTGGCATTATAGTAACTCAGAGATGTATTGAGCTGAAACACTCCATCAATAAACACCATTGTATGATTAAAGTCAGATTCAGGATTGCTCCAGCTCCAGTTTATCCAGAAATTACCGGTTGTATTCTGTAAATTGCTTACCGATAATGGAGGTGTTACATCCCTTGTGAAGGCAGAGAAAATACTGAAATCTATGATGTTCACGCCCACAGTGTTATTCACCATGTCGAGATACCTGCTCCCGTTCCATCCAGATTCCTGCCAGATTCCATTGTATTTCCATATCTTTATCGTGAATTCATCTCCCGCAATTTCATCAGAATAGCTGATGTTGAGCCGGAGCCATGCGTTTTGAGTGAGATTTGTAATATTTACATACTTTCCGGTTGAGAATACTCTGTCTGGAGTTGCTGGAGGTGAATCCACACCTTTCAGTGCGATGCCTCCTGAATGGGTGAAGTCGATTGTGGTTGGATATGCTCTGCCAAGCGTATTGTTCAGGAATGTATCGTTGCTGCTGTTTGAAGCGTAGATATCCCACTGATTGCTTGAAAAAATATTTGACGAGATAATGTTATTGTTCGAATTGTTGAGTTTGATGCCATAATTGTTATCTGTAATGCTGTTGTAAGAGAAATTGCAATTGCTTCCATTAACGAGAATTCCTGCATCGCCCTCAGTAATGGTTATACCGGAGATATTTACGTAACTGGCGTTCACGGTGAACACAGGCAGGATGTGGTTGGATGCGTTTATGGTGCAACTGGCAGAACCGTTCTCGGAGCGAATTGTTACGGATTTATTTACGATGACGTTCTCGGAGTAGATTCCATCTCTCAGAATGATTACATCACCATTTTTTGCCAGATTGATTGTTTCCTGAATGAAAGTGGAGTTATTGATGTATTTGATACGGGTATGCTGATAAGCATTATAGACATCTATTCTGCCTGCTCCAAACTGGTTGTCCTTGCCAGAACCGCCCAGATCAACTGCAGTCTTTTCTAAATAGTCCTTTAGCTCATCTGGTGAGAGAGAATAATCATAACTCAGCAGGAGTGCTGCTGCTCCAGCAACGTGCGGTGTTGCAGCTGAAGTACCGTAAAAACTGCCATAGGTGTAACTGCTCACCCCATCTGGCGCAACAACATCCGGCTTTATTCTGCCATCGTTTGTTGGACCTCGAGAACTGAATGTCTCCAGTGAGTCATCAGCCCAGTAAGTCGCGCCAACAGCAAAGGCTCCTCTAGCATCTGCCGGGATGGATATACTGCCTTCCGGGTTATTGTATTCAGGATAAACATTTGGTGATGACAGTACAAATAAATCAAAATGGACTGATTCATTTGCGCTGTAATTGTAGATAATAACTCCATAATCTCCGGATGACTGTACTGTGTAACCAATGTATTCTACTGGTTCCTGTGTTCCTGTCTGGGTGCCTTCTGAGCATGTCACAAGGTCCCAGTCTCCTGTAGAATTGTTCCACTTTACCAGACACATATCATAATCCTGATCCGAAGTGGGCCAGTCATACCAGCTTAAATAGACTCCAATATCCATACCAGTGCCAATATTTTCGATATTAAGCACCTCATCAGTCCCTGAGAACTCATGGAAATCGTTGCTATCGTTATCTGTGAAGTTACCTTCGTAATGATATTGTGCAAAGTTACCAGCTGCAACAACGAAGAAGATTCCGGCATCATGCGCTTCATTCACCTTCTCACAAACCTCTCCAGTTCCATCATAACCTCCAGCATTTAAAAGCCCTAAGGACATTGAAATTATGTCTACCCCTTTTTCTATGGAATAGTTGATTGCCTCCAGCAATTCAACGTCGTACTGTACTGTATAGAGATATAGCGAGGCGTTAGGCGCCACATCCAGAATAATCTCAGCACAGGCAGTTCCATGCTTATCCACTTCCACCAGACCATCTGACCTGAATGATTTTATCTCCTCAACGTTCCATATTTCAGGGTTACTGTTTACATCTGTAAAACCCACATCAATTACAGCAACTTTTACACCCTCGCCGGTGATATTCAGGTTGTGAAGACTACTTGCATTAATCACTCCGACACCCTGACTGACTGTTTGAGGGAAAACGCGGAGAGGTTCTCTGATGTATACTGATTTCTCAAGTTCTCTCAACTTATCAGCAGAGATTAGAGCCTGAACGAGATTACCTGATTTTGCTTCAACCTCAATACCTTCAGGGATGGGAGTATTATCAAGTCTCATCACAATCCGGATTTTACCTGTATCCGGGTCTTTTTCTGTGTTGAGAGATTTAGCAAGTGTTTTTCTTTCAAACGACTTTATATGGTCTTTAAAACTGATTAAATTTGTATTGAAAGCCTGAACACACGATAAATTCAAAATAAAGAGTATGGTGAGCAATATCAGGAACTTTGTCATTGAATGTTTGATTTCCATCTCCTCCTGCCTGTCCACGAGTTTTTGGATTTACAGTTTTTGAATGAATTGTATATTATAACAGCTTCAATATAAGCTTTTATTAGATTAAATGATTACAACAATCTGCATTAGAGTCAAAGCAGAAATGTCAGAAATTACCAAAATATTCATAAGTCTAAGGCTTGGCTGTTAGATTCAGGGGCCGTAGGGTAGCCTGGTTATCCTCTCAGCTTGGGGTGCTGGAGACCCGAGTTCGAATCTCGGCGGCCCCATTTTCTGTTATGAATGGACATGAATCCGGAGTGGGTGTGATGATACACCCATAGGCGAGATAAAAAAAGAATGATTTATATATGATGGACATTTAACCAGAAAAAGCCGGGGTGGTGATGTTAGTTAATTTACGGGGGGTTTGAGATGGGGGATATAAAGAGAGCGCCACCATGGTAAAAAAATCCACTCAAAACTTCACAATATCACAACATCATCGGAAAATAAATATATTTTCGTGATTCAGGAATTTCCATGAATTTAGAAATTATAGGCTTTATTGAAATTATTTTGCTGGTAATACTATTGATTGTGGCTATTGCCACAATGTATAGATTCCTGAGAATGATCGGCTTGATAAAGTGACAGCGATAGAAATTATTATTTAAAAATAAAAATTAATTTAGCTCAAGACCGCTTCTTTCTTCTCTGTGAAAATATCTTTCATTTTAATAATTGCTTTTTCAGCCCTATCGAGGTAATCTTCAACTGAATTCCTGATTATTATCCATTCATCCTCATCCAGGTCAATCTGCTGGACTAAAGTACCTCTCTGGGTCTGATACTTCACAGTAATATTTATTTTTGCGGGAGCAGAATCCCTGTCCTTTACAATATTCAGATTTATCTCATTATCACTCAATCTCAACTGCTTTTTCAGCACAATCTGATACTTCTCATCCTTTTCTTCCATACTTTAACAACCTTTTAATTTTTTTATGACTTACTTTTAAGTTATAACTACAAGTTATTTAAACATTACTAATCATGATAAATTATTTCATGAACAGTTCAGGAATTATTTAGAAAAATTTTTAAGAAAGAATTTCATAATAAAACAGATTATGGTAAAAGTTCTCATCGTTGACGATAATAAATATATCAGGATGTTACTGAAGGTAATGCTTGAAAGTAATGATTATGAGGTTGTTGGAGAGGCAAAGGACAAAGCGGAAGCAATTGAGAAATCGAAAGGATTGAATCCCGATGTGATATTGATGGATTTAAGGATGCCGGAAAAAGGTGATGTTGCTGAGGTTGCAATGAGTGGAATCTCTGCAACGGAGGAGATAAAGAAGATAAATCCCGAAATCAAGATTATTGCTCTAACAGCCGCTTCTCAGGAGAAGTACCGGGAGCTTGTCAGCCGTGCAGGTGCTGATAGGTATATAATGAAACCATATAATGAAGAAGAGATTCTGAAAGCAATTAAAAGTGTATTGAGAAAGTAATCTCCCTTTTTATCTTTTCTGAATAGAATTTCGTTTTTCTCCTCAGTCTTCATTATTGTGAGAAATAATATAATAATAATGATTTAATATTGTCTCATAATAACACGCATAATCCTTTAATTGAAAATAGGAACAATTTTAGAAGGGTTATTGCCAATTCTAATCAGATTTAAATGAGATTCTCCAGTAAAAAATCAATGATAGTTCCAGTTACCTTATTCATCTTCCTTGTTATATTAGATGGCTATATCTCCTATACTGCTATCGAACTTAACCTTGCTTATGAATTAAATCCACTCTACTACCATTTTGGTGACTTCTTCTGGTTGATTAAATCAGCATGTTCACTCTTCGTTATTTTTATTGCTATGAGAATGTACAACCAGCACCCTTTTCTCACACTCAGGGCGATGTATGTCTGTTCCGCAATAATGTCTCTTGTGGTTATCTGGAATATTATTCAGGTCACGTTATTTGCCTGAACCTTTAAATTATGAAACTCTCACTGACAATCTTTGACACAGATTTTACAACCTCTTCTGCCCTTCTTTGGTTTGTTGTTACGGCAGGAACAATCACGAATTCAGGGGNTGTCATGCCCCACCAGTCACTTTTGAACCCGTAATAGTTTATGAACCACCTTGGAGGGGAGTGGGCAAGTATGTCTGTCTCCACAGGTTCCGTGTAAACGAATTGAATCAGTTTATTCTTTATTTCTTCCGGGAGTGAGGGGTTCTCTTCGACCCACTCTTTCAGGAGATAAATGTCAATTCTTGCTCTCTTCGACTTTGAATATGGAAAGTTGAGACCAAGCTGGATATATGGTAATCTGTATTTAATACAGTATTTGATTATCCTCTCTCCGTTTTTATAATCATTGCACCAGAATTCATGAGAATTTCTGACCACTACGTACTGTATTCCGTCAACGCTCTTAATCTCCCCAGCAATCTCACCAGTTTCTTCAGAGACGCATTCATGTGCTATTTTTGCAATCTCCTTTGCTGTTTTAATCCTCTGTTCGTACAGGAAGGGAAGGAAGAAAGTAACCTCTTTGAAACTGAACCCGGACATCGTGTATTCAGGAGGTGAGTATCTCGCAAGGTTCAGCCCTCTGTCAAATAACCTCTCATAGAGTTCTTCAAAAAGGAAAACGCAATTTTTTTCCCATTCTCCCGGGACTGTTATCGTTATGCTTCCGTAAATCTCGTCTTTATCAATAACAGCTTCAATGTACGGTGTCCTGAATTTGGAAAAATGCTCAATTGCTCTCTTAAGCTCCACGTCACTTCCAAATTCGTCAAGATTTACAAGCGTGAGCTTGACATCACCTTCGGCAAGCACTTCCATAATTAATCTTGTTTTTAAAGTATATTTCAGTTTTGACTGAATTTTTTCTTCCAGATTCGTTATATATTCTCAAATATTAATTGGAGCCATGAAAAAGATGAATCTGGTTACAGTATTTCTCAATTTCTCGATTATGGTATTTTCTGCTGTTTTCTCATGGTTTCTCAATTTATCATGTTATTTATTCTTTAAGATTTAAACAAAAAATTTAAGTATTATAGATCAAATCAATCACTGTGGCAACTCAGATAGTTTTTGTCGGACACCATAAGGATAGACTCATTGAGTCAATCAAGGCACTTCGAATGTATCCAGTAAGCAAAGTGATTCTTGTAGTTGGAGAGCAAGAGTCAAGCGGTGAAAGGAAAGCGAGAAGGATTGCAGATGAAATGGTTCAGGAATTGCAGACTGTGTGGGATGTTGAGATTGCAGAAATTGACAAGAAAAATGTGATAAGAGGAGCATCTCAGCTCATTCGAATAATAAGGGCGGAAAAGGAGAACAGGGAGGAGACAATATTGAACGTCTCAGGCTCTCTGAGAACTTTCTCGATAGCGGCGTATATAGCAGCGTGTATAACCTCTTCAAAGATTATCTCCTCCATACCGCAGTATGACGAGAACGACGAAGAAGTGGGGATAGAGGAAATTGTCGAGATTCCAATCCTGCCTGTTGATTTTCCCGGAAGAGAACAGTTTGAAATAATTGAGAACATTGGTGACGGACTTGATTCTTTAGATGAGCTCGTCTTCATACTCAATCCGGCTATTAAAAAAGGTACACAGGAATTCATGAGTGAGAGGTCGAGAATCAGCCACCATATTGCAAAGCTTGAGAGGGCAGGTTTCGTAAAAAGGACAAAGGTTGGAAGGAATGTAAGGATAGAGGTGACAGGACTGGGGGACATGTTACGGAGGGATTGAATTGGATTACTACCTCCTTGCCCCTTTTCTATTATTTTCAGTTATTTTTATCTATCTTGTATACAGGCAGAGAAAGTTTGAAAATAGCATTGACGTCAGATTCGAGGAATCAAACAGGAAAATTGAAGATTTGCATCAGAATGTGAAGCAAGGTGTGGAGAACGCTGTTCTAAAGACTTTTCAAAGTTCTTCAGGAGTTTTTGAGAGTATATTTACTTCTGCAATATCAAAGAATACTGAGGCGATTAAGGGTGCTTTTGCAACATCTTTACAGGAATTGGGAATTCAGGAGGATTTGGGAAGTCTAAAAGATACTTCGAGGGATTTGAAGAGTCTGACATCAGATTTAAAGTCAATGTTTGAGATAAAGCAGTCAAGGGCAAAATTTGGTGAATTACAGCTTGAGAGTTTGCTTAAAGATTTGTTTCCCTCCAGCAGATTACGTTTCCAGCACAGTATTGCTGATGCAGGAACACCGGACGCGTGCATTAAAGTGCAGGAGAATAGACATCTCTGCATAGATTCGAAATTTCCGCTTGAGAATCTCAAAAGGTTTGGAGATGCCGAGAATGAAAAAGATAGAGAAAAGTTCTGGAATAAATTCCTGAGAGATGTTGAGAAACACGTTAATGACATCAATAAGAAGTATGTGGGTAAGGAAATAACCATGGATTTTGCATTCATGTATGTTCCAAGCGATACAATATACTATCAGCTTGCAAGCGATGCCCCGGATGTTATTGTCGAAGCTTCGAAAAGAGGTGTCGTTCTCGCATCACCATCCATTCTGCCTGCATACCTGAACCTTATTTCTGCAGGCATAAGAGCTGAAGAGATATCTGAAAAAGCTGAGCAAATCCAGAGGAAGATTGCTCGACTGGAGAAGTACATGGATGAGGTTGAGGATGTTCTGGAGAAGTCTAATAAACATCTGAACAGAGCCAGCAAGAGTATGGGTAAAACTATACAATCTTTCAATGAAATGAGAAGTTATTTTTCCTCGATTTCCGGGTTGGAGGTAGAAGAATGATTATTACGGTTTATGATGGTGCCACAACAATAGGTGGAAACAAGATATACGTGGGGGAGAATGGCAGGGGCGTTTTTCTCGATTTTGGCTTGAATTTTGCAAGGTATGGTAAATATTTTGCTGAATTTCTCACTGAAAGAGATATCAGGGGTATTTATGACCTTATAACTCTCAATCTGATTCCAGAACTCAAGGTCTATAGAAAAGACACAATTCCGGCTGACGTCGACACTTCTTCATTTCCTGAATTAAGTATTAGAGCTTTATTCTTAAGTCATGCTCACCTCGACCACTGCGGTAATGCTGGACTGCTGGATGAAAGTATCCCTTTTGTAGCATCACCTGTTACTTCAGCGATATTGAAGGCAATGAGAGATATTTCTCCATCAAGACTTGCTTCGGAAGTTGCATACTTCTCAAGGAGATATCCCAGGGAGGATTTGAGAGTTCTGGAGGCTAACAGGAAGGATAACTACTGTGGAAGAGATTTTTATCATACCAAAGATTTCTCGGATGATTTCCATGAATTTATGTGCAGCAAACCCGGACAGGATGGCAAAAATGCGAAAAAGCTTGATGCAGGAGAAGTCTGCGAGTTGTGTGAGAAGCCTTTGCCATTCGAGGTTTATGCCTATGAGGTTGACCATTCCATTTACGGGGCAACCGCATATGTTCTTGAAGGCGACACGGCTATTGCATATTCTGGCGATTTGAGAGTTCACGGGAAGAAAGGAGAAGAGACAAAGGACTTTGTAAGGAGTGCAAGAGATGCTTCAGTTCTCATTATAGAGGGAACAAGAGCAGGAAGAGAAGATTACCACGACTCTGAAGGTATTGTTTATGAAAATTGCAGGAGAGTGGTGGAACAGACAGATGAGCTTGTTATTGCGGACTTCGCTGCCAGAAATTTTGAGAGAATGGAGGCTTTTGCTGAAATCGCTGAGAAGTGCAGCAGAGAGCTTGTTATAACTGCCAAGGATGCTTACATGCTTCATGCAATTGAATGCGCCGATGGAATACATAGGATGAAGGATTTGAGGATTTATGAAGAGCTGAGAGCAAAAAAGGATAAATGGGAGGTTGAGGTTGTTGAGGAGAGGTGGGGGGACAGATACACCAGCCCATCTGAGATATCGGAAAATCCAGAGCTATATATTCTCTGCTTCTCGTTTTACGATTTGAAGCATCTGCTTGACATAAAGCCAGAGGGTGGGGCTTACGTATATTCATCCAGTGAAGCATTTTCAGAAGAACAGGAGTTTGATTTTGTACGGCTGAACAACTGGCTTTCAAGGTTCTATTTTGAGACTTATGGATTCAGGATAGAAGGGGACAAACCTGTTTTTGAGAAAGGTTATCATGCCTCCGGGCATGCTTCAAAGGATGATTTACGCTGGATTATTGAAACTGTTGATCCGGATGTTGTGATACCTGTTCATACTGATAATTCAGGGTGGTTTGAAAAGGAGTTTGAGAATGTGGTAGTTTTGGGGGATGGCGAATCATATAAATTGGGTTAAAGAGAATTGTAAGCTTTTTCTGGAAAACATGTCATTAGAGTTGCAGAGTTCACAGTTTAGGACTTTTTCTCTTATCTTTGACATGAACGTTCTATTTGAGGAATTTGTTGGGGAGATTTTGAGAAGACATAGATCGGGAACTCTTGGTACCGAATTTGAGAATTGCAATATCCACCTTCAGGCTAGAAGACGCTGGCTGGTGGAAGAACCCAGATCTTTTAGACTCATTCCAGACATAATACTGAGCGATGGTAAAGAGATAAAACTGATAATCGATACCAAGTATAAAATTCTTGATCGTGAGAAGAAACATAATGGCATTTCTCAGGCTGATATTTACCAGATGTTCGCATACGGAAAGAAATACAAATGCAATAGAATAATTCTACTTTATCCGTGGGTCGAAGAGCTTGGTGAGTATAAATCTGAGGGTAAACCATATTCTTTTGAAAGAGATTTCAGGCTATATGTGGCTACAGTCAATCTTAAGAGAGATTTGAAAAATAAGAAAGAGATTGAAGATCTCATAGGAGAGTTGTCCGAGATTCTAAATAGTAAATAGTTGTATTTTAGGGTGAGGTAGATGAGATAACATTAAAGCTGCTAATGCAGATATAAATCCTGTCAACTTTCAGTTAGATGATGCCCATGACAACATGTAACACAACAGGAAAGAAATATTTTTAACCATAAAGCTGACCTCGGGTGTAATCATGCGCAATGCAATATCCATCCTGCTCACTTTCTCATTTATCTTTTTAATCCTACTCTGCGGTGTCAATGCAAAAATACTCTATGTAGATGACGATGTTCAGTTTCCGGATGCCTATTCGAGCATTCAAGATGCAATAAATGACGCAGAACCGGGAGATGTAATTATAGTATATCCGGGAGAGTACAGTCCTATCACTGTAAACAAACAATTGATTTTAAAAGGCATCCAGGGAGAGGATGTTACGGTCATCAATGCATACAGTCAGGGCAGTGGAGTGATTTTAAAGTCCGATGGTGTCGTTTTCGAAGGCTTTACTGTAAAAAATTCAGGTAGCTGGCCCGAGGCAGGAATTAAAATAATATCCAGTAACAATACTGTCTCAAACTGCAACATCATCGACAACGGATATTATGGTATATTCATTTACTATTCTGCGAACAATAACACTATCAGCGGGAACAGAATAGGGAACAATTACTACGGAATTGCCACTTATTACTCAAAAGGGAATAGATTAGTTAGTAATGAGCTCAAAAATAATTTTTATGCAATATCTCTCTCAACTTACTCGAATAACAACACTCTGAAGGGTAACTCTGTATTTGAGAATGATTATGGAATCTTTCTGGAGTCTTCAAGCAATAATATCCTCAGGAATAACAGCATTCTAAATAACAGATATAATTTTGGAGTGTGGGGGAGAAACAATCAGGATTTTATCAATGATATAGACTCAAGCAATCTTGTAGATGGCAGGAAAATCTTCTATCTCATTAACAAGCACGATATGATTGTAAGTGAAGCAGGTGTCGTTTACTGTATCGGTTGCAAAAACATTACAGTCGTGAACACTGAAATCAGTAATAATCTGAATGGTATCTATTTTTACAATACCACAGATTCAAATATTTCTGGAAATCACATCAGCAATACATGGTATGGAGTTCGATTTCAGAGCAATTGTATCAACAATACTGTAAAGAGAAACAATCTGAGCGCGAATGACTTCGGAATTTACTTGTATTCATCCAGCCAGAACTTTATTTATTTAAATAACTTCATAAACAACAGGCAGAATGTTTACTCGTATAATTCTGAGAACATCTGGTCTTCTTCAATTGAAATAACATACAGATACAATTCAAAGGATTTTTCGGGTCACATAGGAAACTACTGGTCTGATAACTCCGGGACAGATAATAATAGCGATGGCGTTGTGGATTCACCATATCCTGTCAATCAGGATGTTGATTACTACCCACTCTTCAGGAATTTTGAATCTTATTTCCCGAAGTCAGATTCAGGTGAGGAAGATACCAGATGGAAGAATAAAGATACAGGAAAGGGTGAGGGTGGTGAAATTACGGGAAGCGGAGGCATTATATCCGTTCCCATAACACACCCTGAATACACATCTCAATCTGAAAAGCAATCAAAAATACATAACCATTCAATTCCCGTTGTTGCGACAATAAGGACTCCATTTTCAGGTGAGAGCTTTCTTCAATCTGAGGAGAATGGTGAATTACAGCAGGAAAAAATAACAAGTAAAGGAATTGCTGAAATAAAAGAGAATGAGATAAAAGAGATAAAACAACAACCCACTGGATTGATTGCTGTCATAATATCTCTGTTCGCAGTTATTTTTATAGTACTTTACCTTTCAAAGAGGTAATCAAAATTCAAGCATTAACCTGCATTTATTACAAAATGAACCTCAGAGGATTCCCAGTCTCCATAGTTAAAGGCGAAGATACTGAGAGAATGCTCTCCACTGCCAAGAGCATAGTCTGACAGGATTTCTTCCTGAGTGAGGCATCTGTTCAGGACTCTGAGCTCATCGATGCTTCCTCTGAAGTATGTATTCATATCGGTGAAAGAAGTTCTCCACCCTCCAATATAAACGTTGAAAGGTGATGAATGGATTACCTCCGGAGCGTCAGCAGTATTCTCATCCTGCTCACCATTGATGTATATCCTCATCTTATCCCCATCTGAGGTTACCGCTATGTGAGTCCACACCCCATCTTCAACTGTCCTGGCAGACCTCAACCATTCTGTTCCTGAGACGGTACCATCAGAACTGAGTGC